>CABSMD010000213.1 GCA_902478725.1 uncultured Clostridia bacterium | reverse complement strand
ATAATGGTGTCCGTCGCAAAATGGCCTGCGTCGATCAAGTGTATGGATAGCTCGTTTGCCAACTGGTAGTCATGATACCTGGCGTCGGCAGTCAGTAGTGTGTCTGCTCCCTGCTCTTTTGCCAGTTCCAAAAAATCGGCGCCGCTGCCGCTGCATACTGCGACCCGTTTTACAAGAGCATTTTCTGTTCCAGCGTAGGTCAATTTATCTGCCTTTAATACATTCCGAACGGTTTCCAAAAAGTCTTTCAGGGTAATAGCCCCATCGTATTCCCCTATACGAATCTCCCCTACTGTTTGTCCAACTTCATTTGGCAATATATCATAGGCTGGCTGCTCATAGGGATGTGCTCCAATCCCCGCCTGCACCGTCTGATTCAGAAGTTTCTCTTCGACGATCGCCTCCACACGGTATTCCGGTACCTGCTCTACCATGCCCGGCGTTCCGATAAACGGCTGTGCGCCGTCAAGCGGTTGGAACCTTCCTTCCCCCTTTGTAACAAAGGAACAACGCGTATAACAGCCCAGTCTGCCCGCGCCCGCGTCGCCCAATGCATCAATCACCGCCTGTTGGTGGCCCTCCGGCACAAAAAATACAATCTTATAATATTTTTGCCGGTATGCGCATCCGGCGTGAATAACATTCCGCAAGCCCAGCATTTCACATAACAGGTCATTGATCCCGCCATGTGCCACATCCAGATTGGTGTGGGCGCAAAGAAGCGAAATATGGTTTTCGATTAACCGCAGTATCAGACGGCCTTTTGCCGTCTCATCGGTCAACCTCGCGATCGGCTTGAAAAAATAGGGGTGATGTGTTACGATGACATTTGCGCCCTTTTCTATCGCTTCGTCCAAAACCGCTTCGGTAAAGTCCAAAGACACCAGAACCTTTAAAACCTCCTGATCTGCATGTCCGACCAAAAAGCCCGAATTGTCCCAGCTTAAAGCATATTTATACGGTGCAGCAGTGTCAATCGTTCGTACCAGGTCATTGACAGTGAACATCTTCCATCGCCTCCAATATCGTTTGATAGTGTGCAATCATACGCTGATAATCCGCGGCCTTTTGGCAGGCCCGGTCACTCTTTTGCATTTGTGGAATCAGTGTATTCAGATATGTAACCCGGTGGGCTAAATAATCGTGCAGTAAGGGATGTTTCTTTTCAACTAATCGGCTCCCTACAACGCAGTCATACGCATCCTCCTGTCTCCCCTTCTGTGTTGCAATGATATGGTAATAAGTCCCTTCTTCCAAAACCAATTCCTCATCCTGTATCCAAAAGCCATGGGAACAAAGATATTCCCGCAGCTCAACAACCGCCGTCATCGGCTGTAAAATCAACAGCTCGTCCTGCAGCTTGTTGTATGCCTTATCTATTATTTGTGAAATTAACAGTCCGCCCATACCGGCGATGATAATACAATCTGCTTCAGATTTGTAGACTACATCCAATCCATCGCCGCGACGGCATAGGATCTTATCCGACATTTGATAGGCTTTTACATTTTTCAACGCTTTTTGCAAGGAACCTTCACTGACATCGCACGCTATTGCGCGTTGGACAATTCCTTCACCAATCAGCGAAATAGGAATATAGGCGTGGTCGGTGCCGATATCCGCTACAATAGCTCCAGCAGGAACCAATTTTTTGATTGCTTTCAATCGTTTTGCCAGCATGGGCAGCAATTCCATTCACCCCTTAAGATCATCATTTCTAATTACATCAATGAAAAACAACCGGGCGGCCCCGGTTGTTTATTATTCATCTGCATTATGGTTTAATCCAAATAATCCTTTAATTTTTTACTTCTGGTCGGATGGCGGAGCTTACGCAGTGCCTTTGCCTCAATCTGGCGGATTCGTTCACGTGTTACATTAAACTCCTTGCCGACCTCCTCCAGTGTTCTGGCCCGTCCATCGTCCAATCCGAACCGCAGGCGGAGCACCTTCTCCTCCCGAGTAGTCAGGGTATTAAGCACATCCACAAGCTGTTCCTTTAACAGCAGGAAGGAGGCGGCCTCAGAAGGGGCGGGAGCGTCGTCATCCGGAATAAAATCTCCAAGATGGCTGTCTTCCTCCTCGCCGATGGGAGTTTCGAGCGAAACCGGTTCCTGGGCGATTTTTTTGATTTCACGCACCTTGTCGGTCGGCATTCCCATTTCCCTGGAAATCTCTTCCACCGTTGGCTCGCGTCCTAATTCCTGCAACAGATGGCGGGAAACCCGAATAAGCTTGTTAATTGTTTCCACCATGTGAACAGGTATCCGGATGGTTCTGGCCTGGTCTGCAATAGCACGTGTAATTGCCTGTCGTATCCACCAGGTCGCATAGGTGCTGAATTTATAACCCTTTCGGTAATCGAATTTTTCCACCGCTTTGATCAAACCAAGATTCCCCTCCTGGATCAGGTCCAAAAAGAGCATCCCGCGTCCAACATAACGCTTGGCTATACTGACAACCAGCCGAAGATTTGCTTCCGCCAAACGTTTTCTCGCTTCATAATCCCCGTCTGCCATACGCTGTGCCAATTCCAGTTCTTCATCAGGGGAAAGCAGTTCAACCTTGCCGATTTCCTTAAGGTACATCCGAACAGGGTCGTCGATACTGATCCCTTCCGGGATAGACAAATCCAGATCCTCTTCGGTCATCTGAATCTCTTCCAACTCCTGCTCGATGTCGCCTACTACCTCGATTCCCATATTTTCTATAGACTCATATACCTTTTCAATCTGATCCGGATCCAGGTCGATCTCCTCTAACGTGTCCATGATCTCTTTGTAGGAAAGCATACCCTTCTTCTTCCCGCGATCCACCAGTTCCTTAATCACCGTTTTTCTATTTTCATTTGTGCTCATATGCATTCCCCTTTTCGCCTGTTCGTTGTTTGCTCCTGACATCGTTTAAAAGTAACTGCTGCAAGGCATTCGCGTCTTCGGTTTCCTTTTGCTTTTGAATCATCTGTATATTATGCATCTGCTGAATCGACTGAATTAACTGTAATGCCGCATGAAATTTATCATCTATGTGAAAATCCCTAACTGCGATCTCACTCAAAATCTCCTTTTGTGTATCAGATAACAGCATATGGGACAGTTTTTTTTGTTCCCCGATCAAACGGAAAAGTTCTTTGTGCTCCGGGACGGAAAAAATATCGTCCGTCATTCTGCCGCTTACCTTTTCAAGCAAAGCCGAATCATCATAAAGCAGTCCCAGCAGCATTCGTTCCGCTGACAACCGCTTGCTCAGCGGAAGCGGTTTTGCCGGTTCTTTACCGGCGTTCGGCCTTTTTTCCGGTCTCTGCCTGCCAGACAACAGCTTTTTCATCTCAGAAAAAATCGCATCGGCCGAAATATCCGTTTCGCGCGCAATCTTTTTTACATAGGCCTCCGCTTCGACGTCGCTTTCAAGCGATACAAACACCTTGGCGGCCTCCTGCACAAAACGTATCTTTTGCTCGATCTGTGAAATGTCGAACTGTTCGCGCAGCTTAGCAATCCTATATTCAACAGAAACCGGCGCGGACCTCATCAATTGTAAAAAGGCGTCTTTTCCAAAACTTTTAATAAATTCATCTGGATCCTTCGCACGGTCCTGCTGTAACACCCGGATCGGCAGACCCTGCTTTGACATGATTTCAATACAGCGCATCGTGGCAGTTTGTCCCGCCTGGTCGGTGTCAAAACAAAGAATGACCTCCTGCGCATAACGCTTGATGATCTTAGCGTGCTCCGGCGTGAAAGCGGTCCCAAGCGCGGCAACCGCGTTGGGAATGCCTGCCTGATGCAGCGCAATGACATCCATGTAACCCTCTACTATTAATAACGATTTTAAATCGGAATTCTTTGCAAAATTCAAACCGTACAAATTACGGCTTTTATTAAAGACAGGTGATTCCGGCGAATTTAGATATTTAGGCTTGGAATCATCCAATACCCGTCCGCCAAATCCAATCACATTACCCCGCAGATCAATAATCGGAAATATAATCCGGTTTCGAAAGGCATCGTAATACCTGGTTTCCTTTTTGCCAGCCAATCCGGCTTCAAACATCTGCTGCTCTGTATACTTCTTCACTTTTAAAAAATCAATCAGGCTGGTCCAGGAATCCGGCGCATATCCTAATCCAAAATGCTTGACGGTTGACTGACTTAATCCCCTATTGAGCAGATAATGCCTTGCAGCGTCGCTTTTTAACAGACAGGCATGAAAATAATGTGCCGCCTCTTTGTTCATTTGGTAAATCAACTCTTTTTTAGAACCACCGCGATCGGTTGACTTTTGCTCTTCGATCGGGATATGAGCGCGTTCTGCCAAAAACTTGATCGTTTCCACAAAATCCAGGTTTTCGATCCGCATGATAAAATCGATCACATTGCCGCCGACGCCGCAACCAAAACAGTGATAAAACTGTTTTTCAGGTGAAACCGAAAACGAGGGTGTCTTTTCCTGATGGAACGGACAGAGCCCTGCCATATTCCTGCCAGTCTTTTTCAGGACAACATAGCTTGAAATCACGTCTACAATGTCGTTTGCACTGCTTACGTCATGTATAAAATCATCCGAGAAAAACAGCGCCATCCATACCTCCCTATCTGAAACCAATACATTTTGTCATAAAAAACTATTCGACATGATATACAAAAATCCTTTTTAATTTTAAAAAGTAATCAAAAGG
>CABSMD010000212.1 GCA_902478725.1 uncultured Clostridia bacterium | reverse complement strand
TCGTATAATTTTCTCTGATAATTTCAAATTTTTCAACTTGAAATTTACAGGCTGTCACTATACGGATAACAGAAAAGGCTCGCCTATGAACTATCTTGCTTACATGATAAAAGGAGACGCTAACATTGTTTCTGAAAACAAAACCATTCAAATTCAGGAAGGTGATGTTTTTTATATCCCTAAAAATCTTAGCTACCAATCTTATTGGCATGGAGACGATGAGATCGATTTTCTTTCTTTTGGTTTCCTGGAACTGAACACAAAAGAAAATACAAAGTTTGAACTCCAGAGGATACCCTGTGATAAAAAAGTGACAGAAAAGATTATTCAGATTCCCACAAGCGGGGAAACCGTGGATTGCAAAACATTGAGCCTCTTTTACGATGTTATGTCTGAAATTATTCCAAACTTAACATATTCCTCTGAGAATAAAGAGGAAATAACGGTTGAAAAAATAAAGCATTGCATCCGCAGCCACCCGTACTCCTCACTTCATGAGATTGCAGGCCTATGTGCGGTAAGTGAACCTTATTTGTACGCGTTGTTTAAAAAGATTACACATACAACACCAAACGATTACAGGCAAAAGGTTTTATGTGAAATGGGTATGGAACTTTTACTAACCACGGATAAAAAAGTAGAGGAAATTACTGATTTGGTACATTTCAGCTCAAGCTCATATTTTAGAAAGGTTTTGAAAAAGCATACCGGAAGTACGCCGCGCGAGATAAGAAAGAACAGATTTTTTTAAGAAATACGGGAAGTAAAAGGCTGAACGAAATGAATCGTTCAGCCTTTAAACATATTCTTGTGAACACCCGGACGATCCGGTCCGTTTTTTTATTCCGCTGCCGGGGACGCGCTCGCAGACGCTGACGGGGACGCCGATACAGACGCCGACGGACTCGTCGTCGCGGACGGGCTCGTTTTCGGGCTTGCCGACGCTGTTACCTTCGGACTTGCCGACGGGCTGGCAGAGGGCGTTGTGCTGTCATCCGTGCCACAACCTGCCGAAATACCCAGTACAAACAAAATCGATAAGATTACACATGCTTTTTTCATAAAATACCTCCATTCGATACTCGGGACGGTCAGTCCCTTTTGCTATATTCTATAGCAAGCCATGCAATTTTATTCCTAAAATTTTATATCACTGTTATTTTAAGCCATACCAGCCAAACTCGAAAAACAAGTTTTTTGTCGCCTGACCGGAAGGGTTTGCGGGACAAAGGGGCGAATTGTTATAGGAAAAGGGAGGGTTGCCCCATGCTCCGCAAAAACTATAACCGCTTCGCCGTCTGGCTGATCGCTCTGCTGTTCTGTCTTTCCCAACATGCCGTGTTTTCGTGCCGGGAAGACTTTTTTCCGCAGGACGCCAGCCAGCCCGCTACCTGGGACGATGTGTGCCGCTACTATG
Organism: uncultured Clostridia bacterium; assembly: GCA_902478725.1. Classification (GTDB taxonomy): domain Bacteria; phylum Bacillota; class Clostridia; order HGM11514; family HGM11514; genus CABSMD01. Next base: position 3,287 of record CABSMD010000212.1, on the reverse strand, counting down.
TTTTCCGGCAGCCGACAGTCCGCGCCGGTGTGGACGACGTGCGCGCTCAAATCGCCAATCCCTCCGCCCCGGTCACCCGCGCTACCCTCTCCGTCCTACTGTATTTTTTGGCCGCTAAAACCGACCCTGGTTCAGTCCTTGACGATTGCAGCTATCTCGATTTTCAGGAAGAAATTCCAAAGCATTATCTGCCCGGCCTGCGGTTCGCCTATTCGCGTGGGCTGGTACGCGGCACGGGCTGCGGCGGCCTTGACGCCAACAAGCCCCTGCTGGCGGGCGAGGCATACGCCATCCTCGACCGGGCGTTTGACGCCGCGCCGGATTACCCGGTGACACAACCGTATTTTCTTTACCGTACCGCCTACCTTACCTTTGACGACGGGACTTCCGAAAATACCGGCCGGATTCTGGATATTCTAAACCAATACGGTGCGAAGGCGACCTTTTTTGTCAGCGGCAGGTCCGACCCCGCCTTCCTCCTGCGGATGTGCGACGAGGGACACGCCATCGGCAACCACACCATGTCGCACGACTATAAAAAAATCTACCGTTCGACCGAGGCCTTCTGGGAAGACTTCGGCGCGGAGGGCGACTATCTGGAAAGCATTTTGGGTTACCGCCCCGGCCTGATGCGCTTTCCGGGCGGCTCCAACACCCGTGCCGGCCGGATGATGCGTACCATCACAAAACAGGCCCTTGAGCGCGGCTACCATTATTTTGACTGGAACGTCAGCGCCGGCGATGCGGACGGACAGTGTGTGCCAAAAGAAACCATTGTCGGCAACGTCCTCGATGGCTGCCGGTATAAACAGGAGGCGGTTGTGCTTATGCACCAATCCGCCCCAAAAACCACCACGGTAGACGCGCTGCCCGAAATGATCGAGGGCTTGTTGAAAATGGGCTTTTCCCTCGTCCCGCTTGGGGAAAACTCCTTCTGCCCACGATTTTTAACTCCATAATTCACGAAAGGAAGCACAGGATATGAACGAACTCAAACACGCTTTGGAAGCTGGATTTCCAGCCGGTGTTTATAAAATTGTCTTAAGCGCCCCGCTGAACACGGCGGACAAAAAGCTGACGATTACAAAAAAGGATGGCCGCTTCCAGGCCGAGCAACTGCGCGGGGCTCAGGCGTTTCATCAAAATTTGACCGGGGATGAGGCCAAAGCCCTTGTCCTTCACGCGCTGGACGGGCAATTCCGGCAGTATCAGGCATGGGACGGGCAATTTCTATACGAGATCAAAGTCACCAAAAAGGGCCGCGTGCTCTCCCGGCGGGCTGCTTGCGCACAACCGCCAAAGGCGGAGAACAGCCACAACCGCCAGAAAAATTACATCCTGCAGGCCGGGCAGGCTGTGTCGCCGTTGGTCGACATGGGGATCCTGACCAAAAGCGGTCAGGTCGTCAGCGCAATGTACGGGAAGTTTAAGCAGATCAACCGGTTTGTGGAAATGGTAGATGACGAGGTTGGAAATTTACAAAAGAAGAGGCTGTCAGTGATCGATTTCGGTTGTGGAAAGTCCTATCTGACCTTCGTGCTGTACCATTATCTGACCGAAATACGCGGGTTTGAGGTGTCAATGGTGGGCCTGGATTTGAAGGAGGCTGTGATTCAAAATTGCAACGCCGCCGCGCAAAAGTACGGCTATCACGGCCTTCGTTTTGAACAGGGGGATATACGGGGATACCGTCCGGACGGGCCAGTGGACATGGTGGTCACCCTCCACGCCTGTGACACCGCGACCGATTACGCGTTGTACCATGCCGTGCAATGGGGCGCGGAGCTGATCTTTTCTGTGCCGTGCTGCCAGCACGAGCTCAACGTGCAGATCAAAAGCCAAGAACTGTCGCTGCTCACCCGCTACGGAATCGTCAAAGAGCGCGCCAGTGCCCTAATGACCGACGCCATCCGGGGTAATCTGCTGCAGTATTGCGGGTATCGGGCGCAGCTTCTGGAATTTATCGAAATGGAACACACGCCGAAGAACATACTCATCCGAGCCAAACGGACGCAGGTGGCTAAACAGCAGCGGGAGGCGGCGCTGGCGGAGGTCGAACGCCTGTGCGGCGCGCTTTCCCTCCGGCCAACCCTGTACCGCCTGCTGCTGGACAAAGACGGCGGGGGACGGTGACTCCCGTTTCCGCCGTCCGTTCCATCTTAAATGCTTTGCACGTACCACACAAAAAAACCAAACAGCGTGGCAACGAGCGAGCCGGATACCGCCCAAAGCGCTTTTGTCAAGCCATGGATGCTGCGTGTCACATGCGCAATTTCATTGCGCAGCACATTGATATCGGTGACGGTTTCATCCAGTACCCGACTTTTTTCGTTGAGACGCTTTTCGATCGTCCCAAATTTCTCTTTGCAGATTGCATGAATCTCTTCGCAATACATTTTGTCTACCTCCTCTCGCAATTTTGCTTTGCGAAACTCGCTTTCGGGATTTTGCTTTACAAAACCCTTTGGCGGGGAGATTTCACTTCGTAAAACTCCTAGATTTCACTTCGTAAAACTCCTATCTCCCTAACATGGTTACAGCCGCTTCCAGCTCCACCGGCAGGGTTGAGTTGTGATAAATACGGGTGTAATACTGCACGCTCTTCATGGACAACAGCGCCCCTCCAAGATCGGTTGCGGTGATGTCGGTAATCTGTGGTGTTTCCAGCTCCGCCAACAGCTTCAGCGATCCCTCGTCTAGATGCGCTTTCCAGGCATCCATTGTCGTAAATTGGGATGTTGTAATCATAAACATTGCAGACGGCCCCTGAAATCCTGATATACACTCCTCTTTGCGCGCCCTATAGTCTTTTCCATTTACCCTAAATGCCCCCAGCCATTTAAACTGGTCACAATATCCCCAAGATTCCGACTTTATATAGTCTTCTTTACCCGTTGCCTTTTTATAGTCAGGTCTGCTGATATAATAGCTATACAGCCCACTTTCCATCGGACCCCATCCCATCCAAATTAAATCTCTATTTAATACATATTCCCCACACTCCCGCACCAACCGCACCGCGCCGTCCTTCACCTCGATGTAATCCCGTGCCGCCCAGCCACCAGATCCGTCCGGGATACCGCGTAACGGCTGGTTGATTGTGGCTGTGGTGTTACTCCCTACCTTAAAATCCACCGCGCTTACGATCTCGGACGGGTAGTCCGGCGACGGGCTGACGGGTTCCGTGCTCTCTCCCTGTTCGCTTGCCCCATAAATTCGTAATTCCAGCGGCGCGTTTGCTGTGTTCTCCGCCACGATCTCCTGACCCGTTGCACTCTCCTTGTGCA
>CABSMD010000211.1 GCA_902478725.1 uncultured Clostridia bacterium | reverse complement strand
CCGGGATTGGCGTCGTCGCCGTCCGCCGCTACAAAGAACGCAAACTCGTCAACCGTCTCGATCAGCACCGGCGCGGAGGTAACCGACTGCCCGGTTATTCCGTATTCATCCACCGGCGTGACGGTGACACGGAGGTACTTCCCGCCGTCGGGGTAGAGAGGGGTATAGGTTTTTGTATTATTAGAAACCGCATGGTACTCTCCGGCCTCGCTGTCAGCAATCTCCCACACGATGCGGGACGCATCCTGCGGGGACTGGGAACCGGAGGGAGCATAGGTATAGGAGGCGGTAAGCTCATTTCCTACCCTGGCGGAGCCGCTGACTGTCAGGCCGGTCACGGCCGGCAACGTCACCGCGTCTATGACCGGCTTGGTCGCCGGTGAAACCACCATTTCGCCGGTTACCGGCCGTTTTGTGCTCTTTGGCGTGACCTGCACGCGCAGGTGTTTATCCTTTTCGTTTGCCGTTACGGTAAAGGTTTCGGAAACCGCATTTGGGATATCTGCCCACGCTGTCCCATCCTCAGACGACTGCCATTGATAGATCGTCGGGGCAAGCACATCCCCCTCCGGGTCGGTGACGGCGGCCGCGGCGCGCAGGACGCTGCCTACCATCGGCGAACCTTCCAGCGTTAAAGAATCCACCACCGGAGGCTGGGTATAGCCATATTCGATCAGTTCAACCGAGTCCAGCCACGCCTCTTCGGTATCCCCCTCAAACCGGACAAACAAAACGCCGGTATCCGATTGGGACAACGGATTCCCATCCCCGTCCACAATTGCCGAAACAGTAAACTCATTGACAATCTCCTGCCAGGTGTTATTTGATTTCATTCTCTTATATCCGGAAGGAGTGATCGTCATTTTATCAGAAAACTCGGTTCCTATTAACACGTTTACTTCTGAAGAAGATTTTACCCATGCGGACAAGCGATACCTTTTCCCGCTGGAAACCGTCAATCTTTTCCCATACAGAAACTGAAAACCATTGGTGCAGTTTGTTGCCTTAAAAGCGCCGCTGTCTTCCAAACCGCCCGCGTCAACCAACGCACCCGTTCCTTTGTTGCTGGCTCCCCAGTTTCCCAAGTCTCCTTCAAAATGATGCTCGTAAACTACTTTTTCTGTAGGTAACGGCTGTTCGTTCGGGTCAAACGAATCCACTTTGCCGGTCATAAACAGATCATCGTAATAAGAATCGAGGCCAAAATGCATCGCACGCAGCTCAAAGCAGGACTCGGTTGTTTCACTGCTGTCCGGCACCACAGGCTTTCTTACTACTTCCACACCGTCTAAATAATAGACTACACTCCATCCCCACGCGGCAGTTGTATCCTGCACCAGCATGGCAGACAATTGATGCCATCCCCTGCTTCTGGGAGCAAGTTTTACCTGTTCGGAGCCGTTCTTGTAATGGTAATGTGTGGCGCCGGCGTCTACCAGCCCGGCCGTTAAGCCTACGTTATAATAAGTTTTGCCTGTCCAGTCGAAATTTTCGTAGCTGTAACCGTCTGCAAAATTCTGGTTATGCGTTGCAGAGTCAGCGACGCTGGTATAAAGCGCGGCTCTTGTGGTAGCACTCATATCATCATAAAACCAGCCGGACATATAGCGGTAGCCGTTTTCAAACCATTTTGACCCACGGCCTACATAAGTCCGCAGCGCCCAGTCGCCCGCAGCCGACACAGAATTGGAGTGCATGTACGCCTGTCCCCCGTCACGGCCGGTCAGGCCACCGGCGGCAACCTTATATTTTGCAGGAATGGAGGCCTCTGTTTGAGACGGCATATCCGCTGGTGTACATACCATCATCATGCTCGCACTCATTCCTTCATACTCCGCTGTAATCACCGAACAGCCCGTTTTCTTTGGAACCAATTGATCCCCCTGTACCGCAAAGACGGACGGATCAGACGACGCAATGGACGCCCCTGTCACCTTCCGGGCAATTCCGCTTTGGTCATATTGGATCACAGCAACCGGAAAGGCGCCGCCTCCCACCGAATAATGGTCGGCATTGGTTTCCAAACTGATGCATTCCGGTTCCGTAGTAATACCCTCGGCGTACATCATAGTCAGGTTATCAATCGTCCCGGTGAATTTCAATGCTCCTGACCCATCCAGACCGCCGGTCTCACTCCAGGTAAAAGTTGTGAAATAGTTCGTTTTTCCTTTCCAAAGCCCCAGATCAGTGCTTTGGTTGCAGTCGCACCCGACTAATGGCTGCGCCGCGAGAGCCGGAATCGCTGTAAATGCAGCCATCCAAAGGATGATTACAGCAACCAGCAGTGCCAGTTTTCCCCTTGCATTTTTTTCCGCCATCTTCTCTGATCCTCCCTGTTTTTTGTATGATTGGATAAATTACATTCTTATTATAAATAGGTATATGGATATTTGGTTATCAAAATTGTATTGAAAATATAAAAATAGTATGATAAAATATTTAAGAGGTGAGCTATGTGGATTACCTAAATACGGACGAGTTCGAAATCATCCCTTACAAATGCGAGTATTACAGCACCGCCACGGATCGCTGGCTGTGGAGGGCACAAATAATCAGCCGGAAAACAGGCCATTACGAGCTGGATTATTTCACAAAGGGTACCGCACTCCTGGCCAACAACGGCGAGCCCTGTACCTTTGAAAAAGGAAGCGTTTATTTTCGAAAACCCGGACAAATCAATCAGGAGGATTTCTCCTCCTTTTATGAATGCTATTGCTTCTGGTTCGATGTCGTTAAAAAAACGGACGCGAATGACTATACCGCCCAGCAGTACATCCGCCACGATCACTTTTTTAACAAAGTTCCACTTAAGCTGCCGCCCGAAAGGTGCGGGGATATCAAAGAAACCATAGCCAATCTTTACGGTTGCTTCGAATACAACTCGGAATACAATAATATGATCAAAAAATCACTCGTTTATTTGCTGGCCGCACAGCTCTACCACGCGGCGTTTGCAGACTCTCCGGAATTTTCGCTCATGCGCTACCATCCGTGTATCAAATCGGCAATCCATTACATTCGCATCAATATTTGCAACCATCTGAGCATTGAAGAGGTTGCGAAACACGTAGGAATGAGCCCAAAATATTTTCAAAGTGTATTTAAAAGTTCTACGGGTAAAACGCCCAATCATTTTATTAATGAAACCAGACTTGATATGGCAAAAGGAAAGTTGTTGAATACGGATCAGCCGATCAGTGAAATAGCGGAACAGTGCGGATTTTCCAGCAACGCTTATTTTTCAAAGGTGTTTAAAGAATATATTGGAAAAACACCGAAAGAGTTCAGGGGCAGCAAGGGAGGATTAACAAAAAACAGGCCAGAGTACAACTCCGGCCTGCTCAATCTGCCATAAAAACTGCTTCCCTCAGGACTGCAAGCAATCCCTTTCTCTATTGAAATTTTTGCTCGATCATCGCCGCGATCTCATTTGCCTCACGTGATATCTCGCCGATATCCTGCCCCTCGATCATAACGCGAACCAATGGTTCAGTACCGGAGGGACGGATCAAAACGCGCCCCTTGCCACGGAACTTCTGGTTCAGTCCCTCGATCACCGCCGAAATCTCCGGATCGTCTGCAAACTTCGCCTTGTTTTCATTCTTCACCTTGGCGTTTACCACCACCTGCGGCAAAATCGTGATAATGTTAGAAAGCTCGGACAGCTTTTTGCCTTCCCATACCATCACACCCAGCAGCATAACAGCGGACAACAGGCCGTCGCCCGTGGTATTGTAGTCCAGATAAATCACATGCCCCGACTGCTCGCCGCCGATACAGTGCCCGCCCGCAATCATTTCCTCCAGCACATAGCGGTCGCCCACCTTTGTCTGGATCACACGGATGCCGCGCTCTTCAGCCGCCAAAAACAACCCCAGGTTACTCATCACGGTTGCCACCAGGACATCGTTTGCAAGCTTTCCCTGCTTTTTCAAGAAATTAGCGCAGATCATCATCATCGCGTCGCCGTCCACAACCGCACCGTTTTCATCTACCGCCAAGCAACGGTCCGCATCCCCGTCGAACGCGAACCCCACCTGCGCGCCCTGTTCCTTTACCGCTTCGCACAAGTGTTTCATATGAGTAGAGCCACAGTCAAGATTGATATTAGTGCCGTCCGGTTCGTTGTGTATGACACTTACCTGCGCGCCCAATCGGGTAAACACCTCTTTGGCCGCCTGATAGGATGCGCCGTTGGCACAGTCGATCACCATTTGTATACCGTCGAACCGGCAGGGAGCATTTTCACAGATGAAATTCACATAATCATTTTTTGCATCCCCGCATATCGAGCAGATACCCAAAGCCGCCCCCTGTGGTTTTTCAATATGTATGTTGTCCTCAAAGATATGGGATTCGATTTCGTTTTCGATTTCATCGCTGAGCTTATAGCCCTGGGCATTGAAAAATTTGATGCCGTTGTATTCCATCGGATTATGAGAAGCCGAAATAACCACACCCGCATCCGCACCGTACTTGCGGGTTAGGTATGCAACTGCCGGCGTTGGGACAACGCCTAAAGACACCACCTCGCCACCGACGGAACAGATACCCGCCGACAGCGCTGCCTCCAGCATATCGCCCGAGATACGAGTATCCTTTCCAACCAAAATTTTTGCCCGTCCAGACACCTTGTGCTTGGTAAGCACATAAGCGCCCGCCTGTCCGATTTTAAAGGTTAATTCCGGTGTTAACTCCTTATTTGCAATTCCTCTGACT
>CABSMD010000210.1 GCA_902478725.1 uncultured Clostridia bacterium | reverse complement strand
TTGATGTTTTCAAGCATGTTTTCTTCAAATTTATGGAGATAGAAACGGAACCTTTGTTTGTTTTTCAGTATTTCGTTGATAGCGATAATGCTGTCCGGCGGATATAGAAACTTATGCTTGAGCGCCTGCAACGCCCCCTTGTAAGATTCGGCCACCGCCGCTAAATCGGTAACCGTATTGCCTATCATCACGCTGACGGTAACCGTAAGCGCCTTACGCACTGTGTCCTTAATGTCCCGTGCCGAACGCAATAGCTCTTCCCGCCCGCCGCCGGAGGCAATCAGGATCGTTTTACCCTCACTGTTGCGAAAGGAAAGCACCTCTAAATGTCTCAGGATAATCTCCTGACTGACGTTAAAAACCGCATAGGTCAACAAGTCTGGTTCTATGTCAGGGATTTGCGTATCAATTTCTACCAGCATACAGGTATAACTGCCGCTTTGCAGGGGAAAATCAATCCCTAATCCCGAAAACTCATGTGCCAGTTTTTCCGCTTCTATTTCATGTACCACCAGACGGTTTAGATAATTTTCCTGCATAAGCGTCAACGCACGATAGCGGGCGTGCTCCAAATGCATGATATTATCCTGGGTTTCCCGTTCAAGATCCAATTCGTCCTTACATCTTTTCAGAACTTTAAAAAATTCATCCGTATCGACTGGTTTTAAGATATACTCATAGACTTTGAGAGAAACCGCCTCGCGTGCATAGGAAAATTCATTGTATGCGGTCGATATAATGACCTTTATGCCGGGATGCATTTCATAGATACGGCGTGCAAATTCCAATCCCGCAAAGCCCGGAAGGTCCACCCCGGTGATTACAACATCCAGTCGTTCCTCTCCGATTGTCATAAGAGCCTCCCGCCCATCTGTAAAAAAACCGATGGGCTGAAACCCCAGGCCGGTAAAATCAACCTCCCGGCGCATTTGCTGCAAGCTATCCTCATCATCGTCCACGATCATTATACGATACAATCCCGCACACCCACTTTAAATAACATGATATTCCTATCTTTTGTCAAAATTCTGTCTTTATACAATAAAAAATAACCGCCGGGGATTGTTCCCTGACGGTTATTGGGTTAATAGATCATTCGGCTGATATCCTTTTTCATTCTTTTAATAATCCTTTTTTCAAGCCTTGAGATATAGGATTGCGAAATACCCAGCAGATCCGCAACCTCCTTTTGTGTTTTTTCCTGCCCACTGACAAGGCCAAACCGAAGCTCCATGATCCTTTTTTCCCGAATGGACAGTTTATCCAGCGCCAACTCAAGCAGTTGCCGGTCCACCTCGTCATCTAAATTTTTATGTACACTGTCATTTTCTGTACCCAAAATATCGGACAACAACAGTTCATTGCCATCCCAGTCGACGTTTAACGGCTCGTCGATTGATACCTCGGACTTGACCGCGCTGTTTTTGCGCAGATACATAAGGATCTCATTTTCAATACAGCGTGAGGCATAGGTTGCCAGTTTGATATTTTTCTCGGGATTGAAGGTATTGATCGCTTTGATTAGTCCAATTGTACCGATCGAGACCAAATCCTCAATTCCCACGCCGGTATTCTCAAACTTGCGCGCAATATAAACCACAAGCCGCAGGTTGTGTTCAATCAGCTTGGACTTAGCCTCCACATCATCCTGTACCAGCCGGGCAATGTATCTGCTTTCTGATTCGGCGTCCAGCGGTGGTGGGAGCGCGTCGCTCCCACCAATATAATAGATCGGGTTTTTAAGACCCAATTTTTTTAAAACCACGGTAAAAAATGCGCTTACTCTCATTCTGATTGTCATGTCTCTTCTCCCCCTAACGAATCGATAGCTTCCGGATTTATAATTGCTGCATAACTGTTATCATCCGACAGAGCGCTCTCTGATATGGCAAGTACCGCTGTGGATTCTTTTCCGTTTATTTCTATCCGGTCAGGCTGTATGCCAAGTAGCATACCGCCGCCATCCAAAACATGGAAGGGGATTAGACTGACCTTGATTTTTTCTTCCGTTAGCGTATGGAATGCTTCGGTGTTGGGTTGGCGAACGATATCCGAAAATCCCTCAGGCAGGATATCCTTGACACTTTGGGATTCCACCACAATGACCGGCCGCCGGTTCAGCGGATCGCGCAATGTGCAGCCGGTATCTACAAGCCCATTCACCACTGCCCTTTTTCCTGCGATCTCAACCTCTACAGGCACCAAAACCTTCTCCCGGCTTATTTTTTTGACGATATACCCCATCCCTAACCGGATAGCAGTATAACTGACCACGGTCAGTAACAGCAGAGTGGTAAACGATATGTCAAAATAGAGGACGCCGTTACGTATCACCCCACCCAGTCGTCCGCCGAACATCATAAAGAGGGCAAATACGATACCACCAAACAAAAAAGTAATAATGTAAAAGGTGAGCAAAGCCTGGAGCAGTTCCTTCGGCTTTTTGGGGCGGAACGCAATAAAAACCAATATTACCGAAAACATAAGCCGGAACACCATATGATACAGCACCGACAGGTTCGGATAAAACATACACACAGAATAAAGTGCGCCAAACAGCGCGGCTGCCACCAAATAAAAACGCTGTACCTTTTTCCTGATCCATGCGCTGATACACAGAATACAATAGTTGAGTATGAAATTAATTACAAAGAGAACATCTATGTATACTATCACATCATTCCTGCCTCCCTTGCCGCATATCCTTATTATAACGGGTTGACCATAAAAAAACTGTCACAATATGGTTGCTTGGCAAAAAAAATAAACGACACAAAACGTGTGCCGTTTATTTTTTCCCACAGATTTTTTACGCCTTATTGGTCTTTTTCCTTGTCCTCGTTGCGAATTAAGGCTCTTTTTATTTTTCCGCCGATCGTTTTTGGTAATTCTTCGACGAATTCAATCACACGCGGATATTTATAAGGTGCCGTAACGCGTTTTACATGGTTTTGCAATTCCTTTTTCAGAGCGTCGGAAGGCGAATAATGCTTTGTCAAAACAATGGTAGCCTTAACCACCTGTCCTCTGACCGGATCCGGTACGGCTGTCACTGCGCATTCCAATACAGCAGGGTGTTCGATCAGTGCGCTTTCCACCTCGAATGGCCCGATCCGGTAGCCGGAGCACTTAATTACATCGTCGCTGCGGCCGACAAACCAATAATAACCGTCGCTGTCGCGCCACGCCACGTCATGCGTGTTATAATTGCCACCCCGCATGACCTCAGCCGTAACCTCTTCGTCCTTATAATAGCCCATAAACAGGCCTGTCGGCCGGCATTTTGCCACATTACGGACAACAATCTCCCCCTCCTCGCCATCCGGACAGGAGTTTCCATTTCCATCCACAATGTCGATATCATAAAGCGGCGAAGGCTTGCCCATCGAACCGGGTTTTGGTTCAAACCACTCAAAATTGGCTACTAAAACAGAGGATTCACTTTGGCCAAAGCCTTCTGTGAGCTTAAGGCCTGTAATCTCTTTAAATTGCTTGAAAACCTCCGGATTCAACGGTTCCCCCGCAATACAGCAATGTTTGATACTGGAAAGGTCATACTGTGTCAAATCCTCCTGCAGCATAAACCGGAACATCGTTGGCGGTGCACAGAAGGTGGTGACGCAGTATTTCTGAATCATCGATAACAAGTTCTTGGCATGGAACCTGTCCATATCATAGGCAAAAATAACCGCCCCACAGATCCATTGTCCATAAATCTTACCCCAACCAAATTTTGCCCATCCAGAATCGGAAACCGACATGTGCAGCTTTCCGTCCTGTACCCTCTGCCAATATTTAGCTGTCACGATATGCCCCAGTGGATGGGTAAAATCGTGCGCCACCATCTTAGGCATCCCGGTTGTGCCAGAGGTGAAATAAATCAACATAATATCATCGTTTTTGTTCACCAGCGCGGGCCGTTCCAGTTCGTCCGGATACTTCGCGATTTCAGTTGTAAAATCAAGCCAACCTTCACGCCTTCCGGCAACGACCGCTTTCGCCTGTAACGTTTTCGTCTTTGGAAGCGATTGCTCCACATGATCCAGTACCTCGGCATCATCGACGCAAACAACCATTTTGACCTCTGCTGCATTGCACCGGTAGACAATATCCTTTGGTGTGAGCTGCAGCGTTGCGGGAATCAAGGTCGCCCCAATCTTACATAACGCGAGCGCACAAATCCAGTACTCAAACCGCCGGCGCAGGATCAGCATAACCACATCGCCCTTGCCGATGCCATGATCCATAAAAAAATGCGCCGCCTGGTTGGAAAGCCGACGCAGCTCTTCAAAAGTAAACTCGCGTTCTGAGCCGTGATCGTCGCACCAAACCAATGCCTTTTTCGTTTTGTCCAGCTTGGCCCACTCATCCACAATATCATACGCAAAATTGAAATTTTCAGGTACATTCACCTGATAGTTTTGTTTGAAATCCTCATAGGAATCAAATTCGATTCTCGGTAAAAAGCGTTCCAGTAACATCTATAAGCCCCCATCTAATCAATGATAACCGTTAAAAAGGTAGCGGGTTTCCCGCCGACCGCCTTCTGTCCGTGCGGATGAAGCGGATTAAAATAGATCGAATCGCCCTCCTCCAGCACAATCTCTTTTCCATCGAACAGAACCTTGATCGATCCCTGCAGAACGTAGTTAAACTCCTGTCCGGCGTGTGTGATCAATGAGGCGTTCTCGTCATTTGGGTCAACCTCCACGATCAAAGGTTC
>CABSMD010000209.1 GCA_902478725.1 uncultured Clostridia bacterium | reverse complement strand
ACGAGATCTAGTACGGTCTCGTGGGCTCGGAGATGTGTATAAGAGACAGGCACCAATTGCAGCTTCTGTGGAATCCGTTGCAATTCCTCGATGATATCCTGTAGCAACGAAGGATCAGCAGTTTGCAATTTTTCAGCGATGTACACGGCGATTAAATAGATAACCGTAAGCTGGGTGCTGTAGGCTTTGGTGGTCGCAACCGCGATCTCCGGGCCTGCCCAGGTATAGATGACATCATCCGATTCGTTGGCAATCGAGCTGCCAACTACGTTTACAATCGACAGCGTCCGGCATCCCTGCCGCTTTGCCTCCCGCAGCGCGGCCAGGGTGTCCGCGGTCTCCCCAGACTGGCTGATGATAATAATCAGGCAATTTTCGTCGATGACCGGCTGGCGGTAACGAAATTCGGAGGCAAGGTCAACCTCTACCGGTACACGGGTCAATCGTTCCAGGATGTATTTACCGACCATCCCGACGTGATAAGCCGAACCGCAGGCTACGATATAGATCCGTTTGATATGTTCCAACTCTTCTTTGGTCAGTGTGATGTCATCCAGCCTTACCTTTCCCTCTACAATGCGGGGAGATATCGTATCATGAATTGCTTTGGGCTGTTCCATGATCTCTTTGAACATAAAATGCTCATAACCGCCCTTTTCGGCGGCGTCGACATCCCAGTTGACCTCAAAAATCTCTTTTTCTACTATTTCGCGGTCGGTATTATAGATCGTAACGCTGTCCTGCTTTAAAACGGCGATCTCCTTGTCTTCCAGATGGTATACCTTCCTGGTATGGGACAGTATGGCCGGAATATCAGAGGCGATAAAGTTTTCATCCTCTCCCAGGCCGATAATGAGGGGACTGTCCTTACGAACTGCGATGAACTGGTCTGGGAAATCTGCACAAATGATGCCCAGTGCGTAAGAACCCTCTACCCGGTTCATCACCTTGATGACCGTTTCAATGATGTCGCCCTCATAATAATATTCTACCATGTGGGCGATAACCTCGGTATCGGTTTCTGATACAAACGAGCAGCCCTTCTTCTCCAGCCTCTCTTTCAGCTTCATGTAATTTTCAATAATGCCGTTATGTACCACCGCGAACCGTCCAGAATTGCTTACATGCGGATGGGAGTTTACATCCGACGGCTGCCCGTGGGTCGCCCAGCGGGTGTGGCCAATCCCCATCGTACCCTTAAGGCTTTTGCCGTCGTCAGTCATATTGCGCAGATTGACCAGCCGTCCGCATGTCTTTACCACATTGATCGTCCCGGCGTTGTACAAGGCGACGCCGGCAGAGTCATATCCCCTATATTCAAGCTTTGAGAGGCCGTCGAGCAAAATCGGCGCAACCTCCTGTTTACCAATATATCCTACGATTCCACACATTTTGTTTCTCCTTTCATAAAGCTAAACCTATTGTAACGTATTTAAAAGAGAGCTGCAATAGTTTCCTGCAAAAAAAAATTATACAAAATTAGAATTACCTATGGAAATTTGTCCTTTTATCCAGTATAATATTTTATTATAGTAGTTTTAGGAGGGGCCTATGCCAGTAAAATATATCTTTGTTACCGGAGGCGTTGTCTCCGGCTTGGGAAAAGGGATCACGGCGGGGTCGCTGGGCAGGTTGCTCAAAGCGCGGGGCTACCGGGTCACCATTTCAAAATTTGACCCATACTTAAATATCGATCCCGGTACGATGAACCCATACCAGCACGGGGAGGTGTTCGTAACTGAGGACGGTGCGGAAACCGACCTGGATTTGGGGCATTACGAACGGTTCATCGATGAAAACCTGTATGCGCACAGCAATGTCACGACCGGGAAGATATACTCGTCGGTGATACAAAAGGAAAGAAGCGGGTTTTATAACGGCAACACCGTGCAGGTGATCCCGCACATCACCAATGAGATCAAGGAGAAGATCGAGTTGGGCGGCAAATCCACAGATGTTTGTATTGTGGAAATCGGCGGAACGGTGGGAGACATTGAAAGCCTGCCGTTTTTGGAAGCCATCCGTCAGTTTGCCAAGGATGTCGGCCACGCAAATTCGATGTTTTTGCATGTTACCCTGGTGCCGTTGCTGTCCAAAAGCGGTGAGCTCAAAACCAAGCCCACCCAGCACAGCGTGAAGGAACTGTTGAGCCTGGGGATTCAGCCGGACGTGATCGTGTGCCGTTCCGAGGTGCCGATCGATGAGGATATCAAAGAAAAAATCGGCCTGTTCTGTAACGTTCCCAGCCGCCATGTCGTACAAAACCTGGATGCGCAGTTTTTGTACGAGGTGCCTCTTGCCCTGGAAGAGGAGGGGCTTGCCGACATTGTGTGCGGCCGTTTGGGTCTTGAAACGCGGGTTCCCGACCTGTCTGACTGGATCGGTGTGGTGGATGGCCTGCGTCATTTAAATAAAAAGGTAAAGATCGCGCTGGTCGGTAAATACATTGCCCTGTATGATGCCTATATCAGCATCGTAGAAGCGCTCAAGCACGGCGGAATTGCAAATGGCGCCGACATTGACATTGCTTGGGTGGATTCCTGTCTTCTGACGCAGGACAACGTCGGCGAATATTTAAAGGATGCAGACGGTATCCTGGTTCCCGGCGGGTTTGGCTCGCGTGGGATTGAGGGCAAGATCGTTGCTGCCCAATATGCGCGGGAGAATCAGATACCCTATCTCGGTATTTGTTTGGGAATGCAAATCGCCCTGATTGAGATTGCGCGAAATGTGTTAGGGTATACCGATGCCAACAGTGCGGAACTCGACCCTGACACGACTCATCCGGTGATCGACCTGATGCCGGAACAGCGGGATGTAGAGATGTTAGGTGGCACGATGCGGCTGGGGCGGTATCCCTGTAAGCTGATGGAGGGAACAAAGGCCTTTGCCGCTTATGGCGAACAACTGATCTATGAACGTCACCGTCACCGCTATGAGGTAAACAACGAATTTCGTCAGGAATTTGCGGATCACGGAGTATGTCTGTGCGGCACCTCGCCGGACAACCGGATCGTCGAGATGGTCGAGCTTCCCGGCCATCCGTGGTATGTTGCGGTGCAGTTCCATCCGGAGTTTAAATCACGGCCAAACAAACCGCATCCGCTGTTTCGGGACTTTATAAAGGCGGCGCTTGACCGGCAGCAATAGTCAGACAAAAAGGCGCCCCTTCCATCGTTGGAAGGGGCGCCGCCTTGTTATATGATCATTTCGTTTATCTTTCTAAAATTTGAATCGCGCGTTTTATCTCTTCCAAAACCGCGATGTCATTTTTCTGGATCTGGCGGATCGTCAGATCGATCATCTCGCCAAAATAACCGGCCGCGTGCTTGGTCCAGTCCGCGCACTCCTCCAAGCCGATCAGTGCCCAGGCAAGGTCATGCGTATAGCCGTAATAGGGCCCGCCTATTTTTCGGCAGATATCGTCCAGCTCCGGTTTTTTTAACTCTTCAACAGAGCGCTGCCGAAAAACCTCCGCAAAATTGTGGCTGTTAAAGGTATGCCACATGGTATCCGAGACCCGCTTCATCCGTGCCTTTTTTCACCTAACCCCGCTTTAGTCAGGCTGTCGGGGGTGTATAGCCCCATCTTTTCCATGTAACCGCCCCAAAGGTTTTCGCTGCTGTTATATTCCATTACCTGCCGAATCCTCTTTAACCCATCTACCAGCGTATAGCGCGGCGCAACCTTGTTGCCGATTCTGTAAAGGTCGGTTAACTCATCATAAGAAGGGGCGCCCTGCGGCTTTTGCTGCGCGTTGGAAAAGTCAGGGCAAAACAAGATGTCATCGTCATATCCCGTTATGACACGAAACCGTCCGTCCCTGGTTTTTACCTTTGCAATAACCGGTTTGCCCGCGTCGATGGAGGCAATGATTTCGTTTTTAAAAACAGAGGGATCGGTCAACCGGCGGTATTCGTATCCTGCGAATCCAAATAAGAATTCTATAGTATTTTCCGTGCCGCCGTCATAAAAATCCGTTTCGCCTATCATCTTTTGCATCTTTGTCGGTTTACCATCAAAACGGCAGCGTAGGGAGCTGCGGCCGCACATGGTGTCAAACAGGAAAAAGTACCGATCCTGTACGCTTGCCGAAGCGCAATTGCCGCAGCCGTTGCATTGCCCGTTTTCCTGCTGGTTGCATACATACCCGGTTTCTGCGCAGGCCCCGATTTTTTCAAGAAACAGGTAGGTTGAGGCGAAACAGTTTATAAAGTTCGTGGACTCGAAGCCACTAAACGGGATCGTAAATGACAATTCTTTTTTCATTTTTCACACTCCAGTTAATAATACATTTTTCCCCGCTGCCTGCCATAGTGCTTTGATCCGGTTTCATCCTACCATTTGTTTGTGTTCCTTTCACGTATTTATAAAGTATTTGCAAGTTTTTTATAAATTTTATAAAAATGAGAAAAGGAATCCGTAAACCAGTCCGCCAATAACGCCGGTGACGACCATCAGCAGGATCGGATTTATCTTAAATTTTCTTAATACGACAAAGGAGGCGGCAAACAGGGTCACGGCAAACCAGTCGATTGAGCCAACCGCCTTGCTATCGGAGGTTCCGGTAAACGTCAACAGCAGGATGGTGACCGCCGCCGAGACGATCAGCCCGAGGGAGGCGGCCTTGAGGCCCTTTAATACTTCCAGCACATAGACCGACTCTCCGTGTTTGACGAAAAAGCGGTATAAAAACACCGAAATGCAGATTCCGGAAATAACGCATC
>CABSMD010000208.1 GCA_902478725.1 uncultured Clostridia bacterium | reverse complement strand
GACCATTTGGCAAGCTGATGCTGGGTCATGGTCTTGCCGGTTCCAAATCCGCCCGGCACAGCCGCCGCCCCCCCTTTGGCAATCGGGAACAGGGTGTCGATAATTCGCTGTCCCGTTACGAACAGCTTCGAGATCGGCTTTCGCACCGTACAAGGCCGTGCGGTCCGAATCGGCCAGCTCTGTACCATGGTTAGAGATATTACCGGGCCTTGTTCGGTTTTCAGTTGAAACAGAGTATCGTGAATGGTGTAGTCCCCGTCCGGTACACATTCGGCAATGGTTCCTGTAAGGTTGGGAGGAACCATGATTTTATGTTTGATGATTGGCGTCTCCGGAATCTCGGCCAGAATATCCCCGCCCTTAACCTTTGTTCCCGGCTGCACCAAAATCTTTGTCTTCCATTTTTTCTGCGGATCGAGGGGTTCCAGGGCAATCCCGCGTGCAATGAACGAGCCGGATTTTTTTTCAATGTACTGCAAAGGCCGTTCGATTCCGTCAAAGATATTGCCGATGATACCAGGTCCCAGCTGCAATGAAAACGGTTGCTTGGTGGACACCACCGGCTCCCCGATCTTCAGGCCATCGGTTGTCTCGTAGACCTGAATGACAGTCATGTCGCCGTCAATCCCGATCACCTCACCGATCAACTGCTGACGACCGACCCGAACCATCTCCAACATCCGAAACTCCCTGCTGCCCTTCACCTTGACAACCGGTCCATTGATTCCGTATATCTCCACATCCTTCACCTCATTCCGCTATCAGTAATTCACTTTTTTGTAAAAAATAATCCTTTTGCTCCTCTAGCTTAAAGGAGAAGGTTTCTTCGATCATGATATGTTTATCCAGATTTTGTGCCGTCAGTCCGCCGATTGCAGATTCGGGCAGCTTCTCCACCGTGATCTCCGAACGGCCGGAGCAAAGCCTGACCGCCAAATCATAATCATTTGGCACCACCCTGACCTCTACCTTGCCTTCGCCCAGCAGCTCCAATGCGCTATCCAACTGTGTATGCAGGTATTTGTGGTATTCCTCAGTCTTTGTATAGGCTTCCAGTTTGTTTTTGACTGCACCAAACACATCCGACACGATCTGCTCCCGCACTAAAAACAATTTCTGTTTGCCTTCTATTACCGTTTTGGAAATACGCTCGTTGCAGTTCTTTTCGATCTGCGCCTTGCTCTTTTGTATCTTCTGATAAGCCGTTTGCAGAATTTCAAGCTCTTTTGCCCCGTATTCCTGCTCTTTCTTCTGCTTGAGGTCGGAAAGGATACTGTCTTTTTCAGCAACCGCGTCCTTTAAGACGATGCTCAGCAGTTTTTCCAGTTTTGTATCAGCATTCATACTTTTCACCCCTATATTTTGACCCCGATGGCCTCGCGAACATATTTGGTAATGGAATCCGGCTCTCGGCCCGTACCGTGCCGGTCAGGAATCTCCACCAGCAGCGGCTTAGACAAGCTGAGTTTGAGTTCATCCACATATTCGCGCAGCATTGCCGCCACCTTTTCGGTAACGATCAGTATACCGATCTGTTGATCGGCCAACACCTTCTCCATCGCCGCCTTTCCATCCTCCGGCGTATGCACCACAACGCCTTCTACGCCCGCTAAGCGCATACCAGTCTGGGTATCGATATTGTCACTAATCAAATACATCTTAAGCATATCCAACCCCTACCTGCCCAGGATGGTGAACGAAATGAGAAGGCCATATAGTGCGATACCTTCGGCCAACGCAACAAAGATCAAGGATTTACCCATTGCGCTCGGATCTTCCGAAATTGCCCCAAGCGCCGCCGAACTTGCTGCTGCAACCGCGATGCCGGCGCCGATGGCCGCAAGGCCGGTCGAGAGGGCCGCTGCAAGGTACTTCATCCCATCGCTTGCGGCCGCCGCGTCAACGGGCTCCGCGATCACGCCGCCGTTTGCGGAAAAGACGACCGTTCCAACCACGATGGCAAAAAAGGAAATGATATTGAGCGCGAGCATCTTTTTGCCGGTTTTGATCCTCTTGCCGGTCAGCAGGAAGATTCCGAAAGGAACTACGAATGCCAGCATCATGGCAAGGCTAATAATGGTTAACGCCGTATTGTTTGTCATTGAAATGACCTCCTATAAAATTTCTTTTTGTTTGTTGCTGAACACCGGTTCAAACCGCTTGCCATCCCCGGTAAAGAAGCGGGAAAACAGCTCATAAAACTCCAGCCGGAGAACCTGAATACCGACAATCAGACCTTCAAGAGCTATAACAAGAATGTTTCCGAATACAAAGATCAAAATGCTTGAGGCACCCTTCATGCTCTCGAAAAAGGTCATAACCACCATCATCATGCCCGCATGGTTCAAGGCAAAAGCCCCGACCCTGACAAAGGAGATGGTGTTCGTAATGAAACTCAGCAATACCTCAAACACCTCAAAAAAGGTCTCCAGTACAAACTCACCCTTTTTATGGGGCATCCAATCGCGTTTACGCGCCGCCAGCCTGCCGAGTGGCTCCTGAAAAAAGATCAGCAGAAGCGGTATCACGAAGCAGACGATGATAAAGAGTGGCGACAGAATACTTTTGCCGGAAAACATGGTCAGCACTGCGATCACCGCAGCCATATAAAAGACGATTCCGGCAACTCCGTTCTGCCCAAAGAAAATCCTGCCCCAGTTTTTGCTCTTGACGCCGTTGATCACATTTAACACCATAGCCATCAGGATCAGTACGATCCCCACCCCGACAGAAAGGATCAGCAGCGTGTTCATGCTGTTGCCGTTGGCCATCGGGTGGATCAGGTAATGGCGGATAATGGTCTCATTGCCGAAAATACTGCCGTATAAAAAGCCGAAAAACATTGAAGTGACACCTGCAAGGATAAGGATTTTCCCAAGCGGCATCCCCTTCTTTTTCGCCATCAGGAATCCAACAATACCCAGCACCAGTCCGTGTCCCATATCACCAAACATCGAGCCGAACATCAGTACATAGGTGATTGCCATAAAAACGGTCGGGTCGATCTCGTTGTAGGCAGGCAGTCCGTACATGGTCACAAATGACTCAAAGGGCTTAAAAATCCTTGGATTTTTCATCACGGTAGGCGGCTTGATGTTCTGTACCATCTCCGGCTCCTCGATCACCCCAACGATATAGGTGTCCTGCTCCAGCAGGTCTACAAGGCGTTCCGCCTCCGATTTTTCCATCCAGCCCATGATATAAAAGGACTCGTCAGTATGGGCGGCGTATTTTCTCACATTGAACGATTCATACCGGAATTTGACGGTGGAATAAAGCTGTGTACCACTATTCATCAGTTCCTGTGTTCGAAATTGTACGCGAAGCAGTTCCTCATGCAACTCGCGGATGAGCTGCGTGGATTGCTCCAGCGCCTGGGCGGGACTGCCCTCGACCTTGTCCGATATCCGAATCCGTTCAAAATAAAGCGAAGAGAAGATGCTGTCGATTTTGTCCACATGTTTTGCAGGTGCAAAATACATCCCCCAAATAGAATCCGCGTCCTCGCTGCTCTCAATAAACAGGGTGTTAAGATCGGTTAAATAGGTTTTAAGCTTGATATAACCGGCACGGGGCAGGCGGCCAAACCGGAATTTGACATATTCCAGATTGAAAAAGCGTTCCACATCAATATCAAGATCACCAAGCGGGCGAAGCTGATTCATGATCTGTTTGCGTTCTTCGATCTCACTTTCGATCTCCCGCTTGCGGTTTACCAGGCCTATTATTTTGCGCAAATATACATCCGACTCTTTTTGCAAATCTTCAAGCGGCCGCTCTTTCCTCGCAGACTGATCAAACGGAATTTCTTTCCCCGTCATCTGCATCACGTCTGAAAACTGCTTCATGATACCGTCATAGGGATTATAATCATCAAAATGATGCAGCCCCTTGACATTTGTGAGGTTCAAAACAGCGTCCTCCAGATGGATGTCATGGTCTATAATGTATTCCTCAATGACCCTGTCAAACTCACCAAGCAACCCTACGATGTTGACCAGCTTCATTTTTACAATAGCCAAATCCATTCACCACCGTTTCACATAACGATATATTTTCTGATCTCCTCAGGCGGCAGCTGATAACGTATGCCTTCCACGATGGAGACGATATTCTTAATTTCGTTTTCCAACACATACAAATATGCGGCCAGGATGGCAAAGCTCTGCCTGCTCTGCTTGATGATTTTACTGTTAATCTGATACATCTGCCTTTTATAGTCTATATCAAGCAGGCCTGACTCAAAATGAAACACGTTTTTGTACCGCGTCTCGTTGATCGCCGCGATGCACTTATCCCGATCCGCCGCCTCAACGATCGCGCGGAGCTGATCTTTGCCCAGATGACCGGAAAATGGAATGATATAGGCATATATGTTTTCTTTCGGAAGATGGAAAAAGGTGATAAAGCGGTAGGCGTTCATAATATTGGTCAAATCCGCCTCCGCCGCATATAACTCTTCCAAGCCGACCGCATCTCGCGCCTTGCGTCTAATCTTCCAGATATAGGTGTAATAAAACATGTCCAGACTGTTTTCCATATGGAACAGGTTCAAATGCTCCTGGTTTGTAATAAATGGCTTGAGTACATCATAATAGACCGTTCCCTGCAGGTTTTCGATAAACTGGACAAAATTCTTTGAGGCAATCAGACGGTTAAAATCCAGATTCGAATCCTCCAAAAAATATTGCGGGATGTGCATAAGCGCATCCGTCTCGTCAATATGCCCC
>CABSMD010000207.1 GCA_902478725.1 uncultured Clostridia bacterium | reverse complement strand
GCGTTAATGCAGCGATCCTCATCAATGATGTGGGAATAAACATCTGCCACCATCTTCATTTGTGCATGGCCAGAATCACCCTGGACTGCTTTCATATCGCCGCCATTCAGTTTGAGTTTGTAAGTAATACTGGAATGCCGGAGAGAATGGAAAACCACATGGGGGAATCCGTTTTCCTTGATGAGCTTGTTAAAGGCCCGGTTGATGATCTGACTTTCCATAGGGCGTCCGTTACTGGTGCAGAACACAAGATCGTTGTCGATGTATTCATCACCGAACAGGTCTTTCAGCTCGTCAATTTCAGCTTTTCTGTCCACCAACATTTTAGCAACCGTCTTGGGAAGGTAGACCCGCCGAATACTGGTCTTGGTCTTTGGTTCTTTCAGAACAAGTGCTGTATGGGTGCTTGCGATACAAGGAGGAAACTTTTTGATTACCCCTTTATCGCTGAGATCATCCAGCGCCCCACGAGTGACACGCTGCAATTCCTTGTTGACGAAAATGCTGGCATTACCAGCATCAATGCTGTGCGGAGATACATCGACACAATCCCATGTCAATCCGAGCATCTCTCCCATACGCAAAGAGCAGGAGAACGCAAGGTTCAGGGCCAGCAATAAAATCGGGTCATCACAAACCTCCATCGCTTTTGCGAGCATATCAGCGGTCCAGATTTCCCGCTCCTTGTGCTCCTCTTTAGGGAGGGTTGCGTTCAGAACAGGGTTCCTTGCAATCAGTTCCCAACGCACAGCTTGGTTAAAGGCATTACGCAGCAGCTTGTGGATCTCACGAACAGTATGGGGAGTCAAATACTCGTTTGTTGGTTTGCGGTTGTTTACACTGACCGCTTTCACGCTCAGTAAATCCCGGTAGTATTTGTCCATCATTCGCGGAGTGATTTCCCCCAAGCACATATCCCCAATAATAGGGGTTATGTAGTTTCGCATTAAACCTCGACGGCTTTCGTATGTGGACATTGCCCAGGTGTTTACCCCATAGATGGACATATACTCATTGAGCAAGTCATTCAAAGTCTTGGCATTGGGAACGATGAAGGTGCCGGATTCCTGCTCGTATTCAATCTGGGCTTTACGCTTTTTGGCTTCTGCATTAGTATCGAAGGTTTCCCACCGCTGCCGTCTCTTACCGGCTTCATCAAAATAGGCATATACCACCGAATACTTATTTTTACGCTTTACAATAGATGCCATACTCAGCAACTCCTTTCTGTGATTTTTATGTAGTGACTTTGACCGGCGTACCAGCTTTCAAAACTATCGTTAACGACCCGGATTCGCCGGTCTATGATCATGGTCTCTAAGTGTGCTCGCTTTACTAAGTCATAGGCTGTTGCAGATTTAAGGCCAAGAAGTTCAGCGAGTTCCGGAACAGACATTGTTGTGTGCCGCCACTTTGCGCCTGGGGGTGTGCCATCCACTTTTTTGTAGTGGAATTGTCCAGCGTACCAATCCTCAAAGCTATCCAGCATCAGTCGCATACGGCCAGCCACCTGGATGGTGGTAAAATAGTTTTTCTTGACCAGCCAGTATGATTCGACCTTGCCTAAACCAAGCATCCTGCCCATCTCTGGGACAGAGATACTTTTTTTCGTCTTTGCTTGTTGCATTATGTTACCTCCTCTTAAAATTGAAGATTACTTTTGTTGTGGCTCCATTGTAAGAGGATTCAGGAAAAAAGTTAAGGATGCCGATTGTCCAACCGACATCCTTGACAAATACTATGATTTTTGATCCAGCCATTCATCAAAACTCTTTTTGGAAATACGGATATGGCCGCCTACTCTGACGCTGTGAAACAATCCTTTTTTCACAAGATTGTATGCGGTGGGACGGCTGATTCCCAAAATGTCCTGTATCTCATCTACGGTATAAGTGCGTTTTTCATAGCAAACAGCACTTTGCTCATTTGCGCGGTTCAATGCCGCGATTTTTTCTTCAAACATGGTATGCCTCCTTATAGAAAGAAAAGCCAGCTCATGGTGCCTCCATTTCTTCCGGGATATGGATGTCCAGGCTGACTTGCAGAGCTTCATCTACGGCGCGCATTTCCTCTCGGGATACTTTCCCAATGTAGGATAAAATGCGCCGCTTATCAATCGTTTTGATTTGTTCTAACAGGACAACCGATTTCTGGCCCAGCTCTTGAACGCTTTCCAGAGTATAGTGAACCGGGAGTTCCTTTTTCTTGATCCATTTGCTGGTGAGCGGCGCGACAATCAAGGTGGGACAAAAAAAGTTGCCCATATTGTTCTGAAGCACCAGAACCGGGCGTGTGCCACCTTGCTCCGAGCCAAAATAGGGGTTCAAATTCGCATAATAAAGATCCCCGCGTTTGAATACCCAATCTTCGTTCATTTCTTTATCCTCCTATGTCTTACATGATAATTCCTATGTAAGAAGGAGGTTCCACCTTTCAAAGCAGAACCTCCTTCAATAAGTGCCTGTTTTTATCCCTTATTTGTCCACGACACCCCAGGGATTCGGGTAATCATCAAGCCACAGTAGGTTACACTGCTACCCAGGACTTTCACCTCCTTTCCATACGGTCTTACCCATGGCCTGCGACGGCTGTTAGCACGCTCGGACTACAGCTATAAGAGGGCGCTCCGCTTCATCATGCCATGACCAGAAACCAACTGGTGTATTACAGCCTGATATAAAGCCAAGCAACGCAAACTCCTCTCACAGCAAAAGTAAAGTGGCCTGTTGAGAGCTGCAATTTGCCTGGCAATATACCGCTGATGTAGCGGCGTAATTACGCCCGAAGCGGAACAAACTTGATGATTCGTATCTGAACTTGTCAAGGTACAAGCGAGTGGGAAAACCCCTCTCACTTGCGTCCGCCACTTTTTTGCGATTTATATAAACAGTTTTTTTAATTTTTCCAAAATTTTTTTCTGGCGATACAATGCAGCTGGCTGTGATATACCAAAAAGGTGGCCCAGCTGAATTGTGCTTGGTTTGTCCATGCCAAAATAAGCAAGGATAAATTCCCGTTCAGATGGTTCAAGCTGATTAAGTGCTGCCTGCAATTTTTTAAGCTGTAGGTTATGTAAAGCCATATCCTCAGTTCCTGGTTCTTCGTTCACAAAAATATCGGTATCTTCATACCCCTCGTCACTCTGGTCCCTATCCTTCAGATCAGACATAGGGATTGTTAGATACCTGCCCTCATGTTCTTGGAGATACCGACTGTGCCGTTCCTCGTGACGATACTTCTCAAATTGTTCCTGAGAACATTCGATAATAAGGCGGTCACTGTCATCATAGATCATCCTTGTTGTTTCAATAAAAAAGCGCCCAGAAAAAGCACCGGAGCTGCGGGCTTTTCTGAACGCGGTAAAACTGATTTCCTCCCATTCTTGTGGGCAATTATTTTTCCAGATAAATACTCTTGTCATATCCTTTCCTCCGTTCAATTTCGTGTTCAACAGCGAATTGAACGGAGATCACGGATACCTTGTTATGTACGCCTCCCAGCGCATACCGGCCCTCCCAAACCGGACAAAGAAAAAAGCCGAAGATGATTATTTCATCCTCGGCTCTGATCCCTGCCACCGTATTAGTGGCAGGAATAAAAATTGCCCAGCACCACCAGGCACCGGGCTTTTAGGCTATTATTTTGGCGCATACCTGCCACTGTAGCCAGTATAGCAGGTACAAAATCGGAATGGAGTAGGGATTCCGTTGGGACTTTATCGGGATTTAGTCGGAAATTAGTCGGGGCAGCTTTTCCGACACCTCTGGAATAGCATATCCAAATAAACAGACAGAAAAGATATAGATGGCCTCCTTTTTGCGGTCATAGAAAACGCTGCGTTCCATGTTGAGTTCCTCCAGCATTTCTTTCTCTGTGCTGTTGAAGCGATAGATAAACTGCTTCGTCAGCATTTCATAGTACAGCTCTCCACGATCAGGATACTTTCTGAGCCGCAAAAGTGCGCGGTCAATTATCTCCACGAACATCCGGCTTTCAACGACGCAGCACACCTTTTCCTCGAAGTCCTGCAAATCAATATCTGGTGCAAAATTCTCCAAATAGCAAAGACCTGTATCAATATCTTGCTTGCCGAGATCCCAGGCGTATTCCTGAAGTTCCTCTACACGCTCGCTTAAAACCCAAACGACATCACGGTAGATTTTTAAGATCAGCTTACTACGATGGAATACAGCGTCACTGTCCAAGCCAAGCGCCGAAAGCTGGCTATGACATCTGCGGATGGTTGCACTTTCTTTTCTCATGGTTTCCTCCTTCCTTGTTCGCAAAGTTGCGAACATTCAGGGTAAAAAAGAGTATGGAAATTGAGTAAGGGGCGCTCCGGCCCCTCGACTCAATTCAATCACATCAGCCATTAAATAAGATTGTGGGATTGTAGGCGGATTTGCATAGCTTGTTTGGAAACAGCAAAAATCTGGGACATCTCGTAGATCAGCTGTTCCGTTGAACGGCCAGAGCGTAAACGGTAAAAGCATTTTTTCACCTGCGGCAAGGGCATAAGTAATGCAGTAGCCATAGCGTCGGCCTGACGCTCAATGATAGCAGAATGAATACTGTCGATTATGTAGTAGACTTTTTCATTTCCTGGTTTTACGCGACTGGATAAGCTGGCGAGCCCCTTGAGCTGTTCTGCCTGATGGATACTCGTCAAACACCCCAGCTTCTGTACCAGAGCCTCCGATTTTTTCGCAGAAATGATTTTGGAAGAAGCCACCGC
>CABSMD010000206.1 GCA_902478725.1 uncultured Clostridia bacterium | reverse complement strand
CTATTGATATAAATTATTATATCTATAATATTGGAATAAAATCAAGAAAAAATTTAACAATTTTTACATTGATAAAATTTGATACATATGGTAATATATTTAAAGAAAGTATATTGTGTCTTTTTGCTTGTTCTAATTTTAACAATATTGAAGGAGGAATGTAACATGGCGGTACAAAGGATTATTTTAAACGAGACCTCGTATTTTGGCGCTGGCGCAAGATCTATGCTGGCGGACGAAGCGAAGATGAAGGGCTTCACTTCTGCGTTCGTCGTGACCGATAAGGATCTGGTCAAGTTCGGAATCTGCAAGATGGTAACCGATGTTTTGGAAAAGGCGAGCATACCGTTTACAGTCTATGATGATGTAAAAGCCAACCCTACCATGAAAAATGTAAAGGATGGCGTGAGTGCGTTCAAAGCTTCCGGCGCCGACTTTATTGTGGCCATTGGCGGCGGTTCTTCAATCGATACGGCCAAAGCGATTGGTATTATTAATAATAACCCGGATTTTGCGGACGTAAAATCGCTGGAAGGTGTCGCGGATACCAAGAATAAGAGCGTACCGATCATCGCACTGCCCACAACAGCGGGTACTGCGGCTGAGGTAACGATCAACTATGTTATTACCAATGAAGACGAGAATAAAAAGATGGTCTGCGTAGACCCTAAGGATATCCCCTGTGTCGCGATTGTCGATGCGGAGCTGATGTCTTCCATGCCGAAGGGCCTTACCGCTGCAACTGGTATGGACGCCCTGACCCACGCGATTGAAGGCTTTATTACCAAGGGCGCTTGGGAGATGACCGATATGGTCGAGCTTAAGGCGATTGAAATGATCCACCAACACTTGAAAAACATTGTAGACGATCCCAAAAACACCGAAGCGCGCGAAGGCATGGCGTTGGCGCAATACATTGCCGGCATGGGCTTTTCCAATGTTGGCCTGGGTATCGTACATTCAATGGCGCATCCGTTGGGTGCGGTGTATGACACACCGCATGGCGTTGCAAATGCCCTACTTCTCCCCTATGTTATGGAGTATAATGCGCCAGCGGCAAAGGATAAATATCCTCAAATCGCAAAAGCCATGGGCGTAGACATCAGTAAAATGAACCAGGAAGAAGCGGTACAGGCCGCCATTGACGCAGTGAAAGAGCTGTCCGTGAGCATTGACATTCCCCAAAAGCTGTGCGAGATCGGAATCAAGGAAGAAGACCTTCCAATGCTGTCCCAGCAGGCCTTCAATGATGTCTGCACCGGTGGAAATCCGCGCGACACCTCGGTTGAGGAGATTTTAGAAATCTACAAAAAAGCCTTCAAATAAACAAAACGTAATAAATGAAACAGATATTAAAAAGGTATCCAAAACGGGCATCCTTTAGAAATTTTCTTTTTGAAACAAACAGCGTAACTGTATATTTACAGTTACGCTGTTTTATTTCTTCGTAAGAATATTAAATCTTTATAGAACCATTGTATAAAATATTGCAATAAGTAAAAGCAAATATTTCATATATTACAGAAATTCCAGAACCTGCCCGGTATATACCACTACTGTTATCCTACCGTAAAAGGCTTGAATAACCGTTACTTAGGTGGTATACTTTAAATGCAACAAACCAATAATTTGGAAATTTGAAAGGCGGATCCAAAATGGAGATAAAAAAAGTTGAGAAAAACGATGTAATCTGTGCTGTCATTCAAAGCAGTGATAGAGTTATAACAGATTCCCAGTCAGCACTGAACATACTTATGACGGCAAAATATGAAGCTGGAACCGACAACATTGTTATCAACAAAAGGTTGATCGTAGAAAATTTTTTTGTTCTTAGCTCCGGTCTAGCTGGGGAAATTCTTCAAAAGTATATCAACTATGGTGGTCGTATCGCCATTTATGGAGATTACTCCCATTACACAAGTAAGCCGCTAAGAGATTTCATTTATGAAAGCAACAAAGGACATGATGTTTTCTTTGTCGCGACAGAGGATGAAGCAATTGATGTACTTACCCGGTGAATTCCGATTTATCCTAGGAGGGTCGATAAGGTAAATTCCTCCTGATAAATCTTCTATTGATGTTCAATGAAATGTCCAAACAAGGTAAAAGGAAACGGCGTGGCAGGAAGCGTAAACTTCCCGCCATCTTGCTATATAATATCATTTGGCTGACAAAGCACCATCAATCTTTGACTCACGGTTCCAAATAAAATATTGTCAGACACCATTTCAAAAATGGTGTCTGACAATATAAACTCTCGTTTTTTTGCCTCTGGCTTTTCTTCATGCTGTCTATTTTTTATACATCGGCTTACTCACTTCGGATGGCTTTTTCGATTACTTTATACTAAAATTCTACGATCTTCTTTTCGCGTGAACTCTGTAACGCCTTATGAACCATTTCCATGCTTTTGATATTATCGCGGCAGTCGGTCTGCGGGCGAACACCTTTCGTAAGTGCTTCAAACATTTCATTGATACAGCCTTCATGTCCCGGCGCCGCGATCTGACAAGGCGAAATCGTTACAAATGGGGACTTTTCACCTTCTACCGGCGAAATTCCATCCTTTTTCCGCTTGTCATCCAGTTCATAATAGAGCTTTTGTCCTCCGTCCCAGAATATGCCGCCGTCACGGCATGAAATACGCCACTCCGATTCCCATGAAGTATGCAGGCCGTTTGCACACCAGGAACCACGGTAATCGAACACCGAACCATCCTCCATTTCAAAGATACAGACCGCATTCGCGTCTCCGTGGTACCAGGACCAGCTTGGATTAAATTCATGACAATAAACCGAAACCGGATTTTTCCCCAGCAAAAACCGTGCCGCGTCAAAGGTATGAATCGCCATATCGGCAATCAGCGGGCTGCCCATCTCATCGCGGAAGCCGCCAAAGTGCGGATTTAGTCTAAAATCTGCCGATATTTGCCCTATCGCGCCCAGATTTCCATTTTGTACAAAATCCCGCATGGCATGCAGATATGGCTGATAGCGCCGGTTTTGCATCACAAAATATTCTTTTCCAGACTTTTGCGCACACTCTACCATCCGATAGGCCTCGGCTAAAGAATCGGACATAGGCTTTTCTCCGAACACATGGCAGCCCGCTTCCAGGGCGGTTGTTACCGTCTGGTAGTGGTACTGCGGCGGCGTAATATCAAAAACGATATCAATCTCTTCCCGGCCGAGTGCTGTTTTTAAATCAGAGTAAACGGAAGCGTTCAGCGAAAACTCCGCCTTTTTCTGTTCAGCGGCTTGTGTATCAACATCTATCAACGCTGCTATTCGGCAATCCTGTCTCTGCTGCGCAATCTGTATCCATGCCTTGGCCATTGAGCCGCAGCCTGCAACTGCTATGGAATACATGCAATCCCCTCCTTTTATAGCTCAACATACTCTCCACCGCGACACTCCTTGAGATACCGCAAGGCGCGTACCTGCCCGGTATATTCCAAGCCTCCCCTGTAAACAGGATCGTGAAATCCCTCAATATCGATCGCCCCCTGATAACCGTTCATACGCAGAATAGAAATGATATCCGTCCAGTTGCTGTCCCCAAATCCGGGCGTACGGTGCCAGACATACTGCTCACCGGAGCAGATTCCCTTTTCACGGATAATATCCCACGCTATCGTTGCGTCCTTACCATGCACATGAAAAACCCTATCCACCCATTTTCGAAGCTGCGGAATCGGGTCAATCAACTGGCACATTTGGTGACAGGGTTCCCATTCCAAACCCATCCGATCGGAGGGAACCGCTTCAAACATCATCTCCCAAAGTTCGGGAGAATAAGCGATGTTCCAATCTCCATGCTTCCAGTCGCCACCCATTGGACAGTTTTCAAAAGCGAGCCTTACGTCCTTTTGTTCCGCGCGTTTGACATACTCTCCAAAGATCTCTTTGAATACCGGGATTGACTCTGGCGCGGGACGATCCGGCACCCTTCCGGCAAAACCTGTGACCAGTTTTGTATCAAACAGTTCGGCTGCATCGATCAGCCTTTCCCATCCCTGCCGGCCTTCCTCTCCCTTTTGGCTGTCCTCCAAAGGATTTCCAAAGATGGAAATACTGGAGATAGTGCAGCCCGTTCCGTTTAAAATCTCCTGGACATCTTTTGCAAGCTGCTCTAGGTCCCATCCCTTTGTCGTCTCCCAGAAGGTAATTGAAAATGTCTCAAACCCATAAGGAATCAGTTTTGGCATTACCTCCTTCACATCCGGTGCGGAAATCATCGTTCCAATCTTGATATCGTGCATGAATCCATCCTCCCTCACATGATATTACCACAACTATATCACCAAAAATTTTAAAAAACTTGCATTATATCCCTATATTATAGTACTATATGACTGTGAGGTGATCTGGATGAGTTCTGATAAAAGGAATCCGACCAGTAAGAACCGGGAGACCGGTATCCGTACCAATAATCTGTTCCCCTGCTATCTTTACTGTTTGGGGGCAGAGAACCGGAAAGCCAATATCAACGCCCATTGGCACGACGAGGCGGAGTTGTTATATACCAATTGCAGGGGACGGGCCGAAATAGACGGAAAGGTCATTTCCTTTGAAAAAGGGGATATCCTGTGCATCAACAAGGAGCAATTCCACCTTTTGCAGGCGGAAACAAACGGATATGTGTACGCCATTGTTTTTGATTACAGCTTTTTGGAATTTAAGTACAGCGATCTTTGTCAGATTGATCTGCTCGAACGCCTTAAATCTAAACAGCTCTGGCT
>CABSMD010000205.1 GCA_902478725.1 uncultured Clostridia bacterium | reverse complement strand
GGAGTTGCTTATAGTATGCCATAAGAAAAAATAAAATGCCTGAAATCGTAATTTTTTAACCGGTTTTTAAATTGCTATTTCCCAATGGAACAAGTATAGTGAAAGAGAACTGAAAAAGGAGGGAGTTTTATGAGACAAGAGTGTTGTAAAACCTGGATATCCTGCCTGTTGATTTTGTTGTTGCTTTTGGGCGGTATGTCAGTGGTTTCGGCGGCAACCAACGAGGTGTTTGCAAACGGGGTGGGGGACGGTTCGCCGGAAAATCCCTTTGAGCTGTCTACCGCGGCGGATTTGACAAAGCTGTCCGCCTTGACCAATGCCGCCGCCACCAATGGGGAATACGGCGGTTACCACTATAAGCTGGCAACGGACATCGATATGGCGGGTACCACAGGCTTCAAGGGACTCAACTGCATGGATACCGCCTGGAACTACCAGTATTTTACCGGGGTGTTTGACGGCAACGGACATGTGATCAAAAATCTGACGATCGAGGCGGGAACCTCTACCCGGTCAAGGGGATTTATCTCTGTGGCTAACGGTGCAGCGATTAAAAATCTGGGCATGGAGAATATTGTAATAAACGGCGGGGCACAGTTGGGCGGCATCCTTGGTGGCGCCCAGGGGGATACAAGCACGACGGTTGAAAATTGCTATGTCAGAGGGGCTAAATTTACGCCGTCGAGCGCCTGGCAGGGCTGTGCCGGGATTGCGGGAGGCACATATGTGAATTCCAACGCGGCTGTTGTTATTAAAAATTGTTATTCTGTTCATTTAACCGGCGCAAATTGTGGAATCGTGGGCCACTCTGTCGGGGAAACCGAACATTTGACGGTGGCGGCGGTAAGCGATTGCTACACTACACACGCTTCTATAATTAGGACAGCCGCCGCAAATACTGTGGTGAACAACAGCTATGCAGATGCCACGGCTGCAACCGTGACGGTAGCCGTGATGGGAGCAGGCTTTGAGAACGATCTGGACGAAATCAACAACGGCCTTCCCATTTTGGCTTGGGAATACCTGAGGGCTCATCCCTCCGCTTCTTTCACCGTCGGGCAAGGGGGCAGGGTAGAGATCGATGGGCAGAAAATTCCGGCTGGTTCTGCCGGCGTGATGGTAAACGTGCCGGACAGTGGCCTGCTTTCGGTATCGGTTCTGCCGGAGAAAGGATATGAAACGGCGTCCGTCATGGTGGGCGACCGGGATATGACGCAACTGTTTCAAACAACACAGCCAGTTTCGCTGGAGATTGCCGAATCGGTCAACATTACAGTAAGCTTTCGGCAAAGGCAGGTTGTTAAGCCGACTATGTCACAGACCAACAGCTGCCGCTTCACGCCGGATTATGCATACGGTGGGAATACCTATTTCAGCGCGGTACTATATACGTCCATGGACATGGGCTACGGCTGGACGGTATCCGAGGTTGGTATGCAGCTGACCAACGGCGATGGAGTCACGCTGACATTGCCTGCCTATCTGGTTCCGCTGGATGGTAAATATGGTATCCGTGTATTCGGCGCGGGTTTGGCGGCGGGAGAAAGGTACGAGGCGGTTCCTTACGCTGTCGTACAGCTTGCGGACGATCCCGGCGAAACCATTTATGGAAAGACCGAAACCTTCACGGTTCCACAAGACCTATAATTCTATAAAACCGGGCAGCGTAAGCTGCCCGGTTTTATTAGATCCGCCGCAGCTGTTCTAAGGTGGATTCAATCTTTTCCGGTGGGACGATCCCATGTGACATCTGGATGATCTTCGCAAGCGGCATGTTGCCCGCCATACGGATCATCGGATGGTTTAAAAGTCCCGGAAACTCACGCTGGATGATTCCGACCGCCGCGGGGTTGCGCAGCAGCTCGCGTACCCGAATCCGGTTGTTGTATAGTTCCATAAACCCTCTCTCCCTTGTTTTACCGCGCCGCTATGCTTTCGCGGCGCGGGCTATTTTGCAGAGGAAAACGCCTCCTGTTCCATCATATGAGAGCAGGAGGCGTTTTGCGAAACCGGATTTATTTTTTTTCGTCAATCTGCTGGTGCATGTTTTGAATAAATTCTTCCAAAGAACAGACGGACGTTTTGCCATCGCGCCGGTCGCGGACGGAGATGTTCCGCTCCTCTTTTTCCTTGTCGCCGAGAATAAGCATGTAGGGAACCTTGTCTAACTGCGCCTCGCGGATACGGTAACCGATCTTTTCGTTGCGCGCGTCCATCTCGACGCGGAAGCCGAGGTCAAACAGCTTTTTGTAAACCTGTTCGGCATAATCGCCGTGCAGTTCCGAGATCGGCAGCACCTTGACCTGTACCGGCGCCAGCCAGAGTGGAAGTGCGCCGGCATATTTTTCAATCAAAAGCGCCAGCGTACGCTCGTAGCAGCCGATCGAGGTGCGGTGGATAATATAGGGATTCTTTTGAGTACCGT
Organism: uncultured Clostridia bacterium; assembly: GCA_902478725.1. Classification (GTDB taxonomy): domain Bacteria; phylum Bacillota; class Clostridia; order HGM11514; family HGM11514; genus CABSMD01. Next base: position 2,368 of record CABSMD010000205.1, on the reverse strand, counting down.
CCGAATCGGTATACTCCATCCCAAACTTTTCCGCCAGCATCTGGTCGATCTGAATGGTAATGAGGGTATCCTCCTTGCCGTGTACGTTTTTGATCTGGATATCCAGCTTCGGCCCGTAGAACGCCGCCTCACCGATGCCAACCACATAAGGAATTTCCAGATGGTCCAAAATCTTTTTCATGGTAGACTGTGCCTCGTCCCACTGTTCCGGCGTGCCGATGTATTTTTCCTTATCCTCCGGGTCCCACTGGGAGAAACGGTAGGAAACATCCTCGTAAAGCCCCAGTGTTTTGAGCATGTAGATCGCCAGCTCCAAGCAGCCTTTGAATTCATCCTCCAACTGATCGGGGCGGCACATCAGGTGTCCCTCCGAGATGGTGAACTGACGTACCCGGATCAGTCCGTGCATTTCCCCCGAAGCCTCATTGCGAAAGAGTGTGGAGGTTTCATTGTAGCGAAGCGGCAGGTCGCGGTAGGAACGCTTCTGGTTCAAATATGCCTGATACTGGAACGGGCAGGTCATTGGCCGCAGGGCAAACACCTCCTCGTCCTTCTCCTCGTCCCCCAATACGAACATACCTTCCTTGTAGTGGCCCCAATGGCCGGACAGCTTATACAGGTCGCTCTTTGCCATATACGGCGTTTTGGTCAGCAGCCAGCCGCGGCGCTGTTCTTCGTCCTCAACAAATCTCTGCAAAAGCTGCATCACGCGCGCGCCCTTGGGCAGCATGACCGGCAGGCCCTGCCCGATCAGGTCGGAAGTAGTGAAATACCCCAGCTTGCGGCCCAGCAGATTATGATCCCGCTGCTTTGCCTCCTCCAACCGCGTCAAATGTGCCTGCAGTTCGCTCTGTTTTGGGAAGGCCGTACCATAAATTCGTTGCAACATCTTGTTTTTCGAATCACCACGCCAATACGCTCCTGTGCAGGACAGCAACTTGACACATTTGACCATGCCGGTCGAAGGCAGATGCGGCCCGGCGCACAGGTCGGTAAAATCACCTTGGCGGTAGAAGGAGATTACTGCGTCCTGCGGCAAGTCGCGGATCAGCTGCACCTTGTACGGCTCTTCCTTTTCCTCCATAAACCGGATGGCCTCTTCGCGCGGCAGTTCAAACCGTTCGAGCGGCAGGGTTTGTTGAATGATCTTTTCCATTTCTTTTTCAACGGCCGCCATTTCCTCGGTGGTAAACGGTTTTTCCGCATCAAAATCATAATAATATCCGTCCTCAATCGCCGGACCGATGGCCAACTTCACGTCTGGATAGAGCTGCTTCACTGCCTGGGCCAGGATGTGGGAGGCGGTATGCCGCAGGGCGTTTCTCCCGCCAGCGTCCGCAAACGTCAAAATGGCGACGGTGCAGTCCTTTGTGATAGGGGTGGTCAGATCCTTCACCTCCCCGTCGATCTCAGCCGCCAATGCGTTTTTTGCCAGCTTGTTGCTAAGTTGCCTAGCAAGCTCCAGACAGGTCGTAGAGGACTGTACCTCTTTGACCGATCCGTCTTTTAACGTTACCTGAATCATCCATGACACCTCTTTCTTTTTATTTTTGTAAAGATAAGTCCACATTTCCTTCTCACCGTGCCGGATACCAAAAAACGCCCTTGAACAAATTTGTTCAAGGGCGCGAGTATTCGCACGGTTCCACCTTGCTGATACATCCCCGGAATAACACCAGAAAAATCCTGATTATCAAGGATGTACCGCTTCATTCGTGCCCATAACGCAGGCCTGCGGCGGCGCTTGTCACAACGCGCGGCTCCGGAGTGGTTTTCGCCATAGTCTTCCGCCGGACGCTTCCAGCCAAGGCGCCCTTCTCTGTCCGGTCCCCTACGGGTACTCGATCCATCATCGCTTATCTTTGTATTATTTTTTCATTATACATCCTTCATAGTGGTTTGTCAAGCGTATTTTTACTGCACAATGGGCAGTCGCCCTTACAAAAGGAGAACTTTTCCCCAAACACGTTCATCAGCGTGTTGAGCAGCTCCTTGTTTTCAATCCTCTCCTTACGGTGTACTACAATCTTTTTGGGAGAAAGCGTAATCAGGCGGCTTACCAGCAGGTCATCCGGTGTAAGGCTGTCAAACGCCGAATACGGCTCGATGCCTTTTACAAAATTCACCTTGACCAGGCTTTGCTCCTCGTCGTAAAGCTCATAGTTGCCGTCGTCGTTTACCGTGACGTGTACGGTGTCCAGCAGTGACGGTTGCAGCTCGACGAAATACTGCAGGAGGCTGATAAACTCCTTATATTCCCGGTCGACCAGATAATCGTCCACCGCCTGGTCGATGATCGATTCCATTTCTTTTTGAAAGTCCTGCAGGCGGAAGGTGACAAAGCCGTCGACTATAATCTCATTAGAGA
>CABSMD010000204.1 GCA_902478725.1 uncultured Clostridia bacterium | reverse complement strand
GTTATATCCTCCCCGTGGTATTTGACATAACGCGCAACCTGTTGAAACGGAACCGATAAGGATTCCCGTCTGCTTCCCTTTTGAATCCCCAGCATCGGGATCAAAAGACTGTTGATGCAAAGATATACCGCGAACACAATACACGAAACCGAAAAAAATTGTTTTTTAGCGGGTAAACGAAACAGCAGAAACACCAATGCTGTTAAAGCAACGATAAAGATGCCGTTGTTTCGAAACAAGACCAGCAACAAGGATATGACAAATAAAAAAACAGTTGTCTTTCCGTTCTGCTTTTTTTGAAAAAAACGAATGAGCGTCAATTGATACAGCAGGAAAAAAATCATATAAAGCGTATCTTTTAAAAGTACAGTGGCATAAACAGGCCACAGGGGGAAGAGCGCAAAATAAAGGACAGCAACTGCGGCTACATACCGTGACAAATGCCAATCGATTATGGTCTTTATGGAAAGGGAGATTGCGAAAGCGAGGAGTAAAGTCTGACCAAACGTATAGAAAAAAATGCCAATACTCTCCGATCCTAACCATTGTCCGAATTGAAAAAACAGCCCCATCAACCAGGTAGACAAAGGAGGATGGTGTGCTGTAAACGGAACCTTTCCAAGGTACATATCCAGCTGAAAGGCACCGTCGTATGGAATCGAACCCGGTAAATAAAGAATGATATAGGGCGACCAGCATACCAGCAGAATGCCCATAGTAAATAGTATGGGGTGCCTTTCAAAAAGAAGCATAAGCTTTCTTACCGGAGCAGAATTTCTAACCTCCAGGTATTTCAATACCACAAAAATTTCCCATACAACGGAATAAAAAAGCGCAAAAGCTCCAGGCACACTTAACAATACAAAGAAGGCATAGCTTCTCACTGTTTCAGCATAGCTGCGAAACTCAATCATATTGCCCGTGGCAAAGGTCATCGTCAAAACAAAGGCCGGAACCAAAATTTTCAAGCAAAAAGCCATTTTTTTGGATATCCAATAGTAAAAAATACTAATAGCAACGGCTAAAAATATCCAGAAGTACCATAGCCCTCCGAATAACAGATACTGCGCAATGTCATGCAGTGACCTGCCCAGATCCGTTGCTACAGGAATCATAGTATACAGCTTCAAAGCTCCGATTGACCAGACTGCCATAAAAATACAGGCAAGCCATCTGAAAAATGAGTGATGTCGTTTCATAGAAGTATCCTTTCATGTAAAGTCCACTATCCCTAACCAAGGGATAGTGGACTTTAAAATATTGGTTATCTGCGCCCAATCCTTATTCCAGTGTAAACTCCCGCGGGGCGCCATGAATGGTCTCAGTTCCCTGCTGTCCGGACTTTGCGATGACGGCATACGGCGTCAGAACGTAAGTCTTTCCCTTTTCAAGACCGACTCCGAAAACCTTTACTCCATATTTTCCATCCGCTGTCTTCATTTCCACAGTCAGCGGCAATACCACAATACCGTTCTTTTCACACACCTCAACACCAAATGACACCACATCCCATCCATACCCGTTTTTCAACGTAGTGAAAACCGTAGCGCTGGGGACGAGCGTACCACCGTTGTTATAATCCGTCTTGTAAACCGAACTGGTATCAGCCAATTCAGGCTTTGCTTCCTCAATCGCGCCAAAGGTGACCGCCAAAGCAACATCTTTCGTTACATTTTCAAGCTTCACGGCATTGTTGGCAAACGGCCAGTCAGAACCATCGACAGTAACCGATTTTACTTCCTGTCCTGCGCTTGGCTCAAGCCTGAATTCCTGGCTATTGCCGTTGGCTACCTTTACCGTCCCGCCGTTTATAATTTCTTGTGTACCGTTAAATATCTTACCGTCGCCAGTGATCGATACCGTTACGGTATGTTCCGCCGGTGTTTTGGTGAGGGTCAGTATCTGAGAACGTTTGACTGTCGTATTCTCCTGTAAGGTAGCGGTAATTTTAACCTTGCCTGCCTCGGCGCTGCCGTCAATCTTCACGTTCACACCGCCGGTTGTGTTTTCAAAGGTGATTCCCGTTGCCGCATTCCCGGTATCTGCGTCTGTTGCGGTCCAGGTATACGTAAGACCGGTGTAGGCGCTGTCGGCATTGTCATAAGTGGTTGCTTTCATTTCCTTCGTTACCGTACCGGCCGGATCGACCGCGACAGTGTCGTTTCCGTCTGTTTCCAGCTCGGTGTACATATATTCCTGTTCCGCCAGATAGATATCGTCAAAATAGAATGGATCACTTACAATAGAAGGTCCATTATCAAACGTTCCTACCCTGACATTCATTTCGGTATACCCGTCAGCGGGAAGATCCGGGACCTCAAATTTACCAGAGGCATAAGTCCAGTTGGCCGATGTAATATAGCCGCTGCTGCGCGGGTCATATGCCAGAACCCACTGTGTGTTACCGCTACTGACATTCGGATGCTTATACCTCATTGCCAGTGCAAAGGCGCCTTTTGTAGCGGGCTGTGCCGCCCGGGCATAACCGGTGAATACATATTTTCCCGCTGCAAGCGGATTCGAGATGCCACTGGCCGTTTTTACAAAGCAATAATCCAACCCCTGTACCTGCCAGGTAGAAGTCTTGTGATTCGAAAGAAATACAGAATAAAGGTCAGTCCGGCCCATATTTTTTACTGCCGAAAGTTTCGTACCACCATCACCAGGCTTCTCCAAAACCGTGGTGTATCCATCAAACCCGTTTGTAAAGGAGGCGTTAGACAATAGGTTGGCGGGTTTTTCCCTGGACATCCCGGCCGGATTGACAACCAAAGCGACTGGTTCAGAAGTGATGCCATCCTGTGAAGCCGTCACATAAGCGACGCCTTCTTCGGCCTCCGATGTAATCGTAACCACACCTGTCGAAGCGTCGATACTCACTCCCGGTAACGCCGTACCGTTTTTCTTTGCAATCGACCAGGAAATCCGTTGTGTTACCTGATTGGTACCGAATTCATTGTAAGCAACCGCCTGCATCGGAACCGTTACCGACCCGCTTGCAGGAATATCCACCTGTTTGCCCTTCTCGCTGGTGACCGCGACCGATGCGGCCTTTACCACCTTGACCGATACGTCATCGATATAAACCGAATACGGCTCGCCCTTTTTGCTGGCATCGGTATCGCTGGCTTGCACCTGCACCACGCCGACAACCGGCTTATAGCCCTGTGTGTCGTCATAGGTAGCTTCTGTCGCCTGGAACAAGCAATAGACCCGCGTCCATTCCGTGTTGCTCAATATGGGGGAATTGACTAAACTGTTGTCATAGCCAAACAAGTTCCCGCCTTTATACCTTGCGCTGACGCGTCCGGTCAGGTCGCTGGCAGGATTGATAGAAGCCGCTTTCTCATATGCCTCAATGATGTACCATTCCCCAAGAGACAAAGCTAAACCATTTTTGTGCTGGATACCGCCAATTCCGCCGGTTCCGTAAAATCCCTGCGGTGTGAACAAAACAGAACGCTCGCCGGTACGGATGCCGTCCGCATTGCTGGCTTTGGAAACCATCGTTCCGGCAGGAACACTGTTGATCCCCTCTGGCGTCGTACCTCCCCGATAAAACCAGGCGGTGCCGGGCAGATCGAACAGGTTGCCGGAATCCGCCAACGCTTCGAACCCATCTGTAAACGTCCCCGTGAATGCATCCAAAGCCAGCGTGGTAGTTGCCGTTCCCAGAAGCAGCGTGAAGCAGATTGCAAAAGTAAGTAGCAGTGCTATACCCTTTTTCAAATCGTTCATTCCCTTCAACTTTTTGATAAGGCTCCGTAACAATTACGCTACGGAGCCTATCCCAACATGACGTCACTGGTTTTACGATTGTTTAGCTGGCAGCACCGAAACTAACGATCTCGTAGATCGTAACCGGACCGTTTGTAGGATCCGATTCATCTACACCGACCTTGTTAAAAATAGAACCTGCTGCCATTGCTTCTTTTGCTGTAAACGCAGTAATCTCCAATGTTGGTTTTTGGTACATCTTCATATGAAAGCCTCCTTTCCGTCAGAATTCTATATAATAGATGTTCCAACAAAGTTATTGTGCGGTGAATTCCCGTTCGGTTCCATAGATCGTTTTTTCCTCACCGGTTGTTTGATTCTTGATGTTGGCATATGGTTTCAACAGGTAAACCTTACCGGCCTTTAGCCCCACGCCAAACACCTTGACGCCAAACCTGCCGTCGTTTGTTTTTACTGTAACCGTCAAAGGAATTGTAAGACCGGTCTCCTTGTCGATGACCTCAACTCCGTAATCGGATACATCCCAGCCGTTCCCCGGTGTGATGGCCGAAAAGACCGTGACAGCCGGATAAGAAACGTCCCCCGTAGCCGGATAGGTGCTGTTGATGACCTCCGAGGTCACCGTCATCTCCGGTTCCTCCTCCGCAAGCTTAACAAATGTAATTTCCAGCGTTTTATTGCCGGTAATATTGCTGACCGTTAAAACACCACCCTGCACTGTGGCTGTGATGTCTGCGGTATCCAACAGCGCCTTGTCAAGTATATAACCTGTGTCGGGAATGATCGTAAGAGTCAGACTTCCGCCATCCTCTACCTGTAAGACAGCGCCATCACTCACTGGCTCTTCTCCTTTTTTCACCGAACCGTTTGCACCGACCTGTACCGTAACATCATGTGAAACAGCAGGAGTGGTAAACTGGTAGGAAAACCTCTGCTCCGCCGTGTTCATATGATACACGTCTTCCACGCCGCCTGCAACCACAAGCTCATAGCTGCCCGGCCCAAACGCCGTACTTGGCGTTATCGTCAGCTTCTTCGGCGTTGCGCTGAACCCAAATGGAACGTCTGCCCCATCCTTCTTTAAAGAAATCATATCCTTCGACCCTGTCTCTTATACACATCTCCGAGCCCACGAGACCGTACTAGATCTC
>CABSMD010000203.1 GCA_902478725.1 uncultured Clostridia bacterium | reverse complement strand
GAGTAGGGCTATCGTTAAGATGTGCTATGGTTTCTTTTTAGAGAGCTATCAACATACAGGAACAAGCGTTCTCGAATCGAGAGGGTAAAAACTCGCAATTTAATGCGAAAAGCTATTGTAATGAGGGCTGTCATGTGGTACAATATCTATTAAGTTCTCTTGATGGTTGAAGAGTCAGTATTGCCGTTTGTGGCTGTAAGAGTTGGAGGATAGGTATGGCAGTTTCATATAACAGACTCTGGAAGTTGTTGATAGATAAAAACATGAGTGTCGCTGAAATGCGCAGGGCCGCAGATATTGCACCCAACACGGTTACCCGTATGAAGAAAGACCAGGAAGTGACCATGTCAGTGCTTGAGAAGATTTGTGCTGTGTTAGATGCGGATTTCGGAGACATAGTTGAATATGTCAAAGATGCAAAATAGATTACTTTTTACCACGGAAAGACAGGATTGAGGTATTATGAATTCGATAGAATTATTTAGCGGGACGGGCGGATTGGCACTTGGCTTGCAGCAGGCGGGATTTGACCATAAGGCTCTTTTTGAGTGGGATAAGGCCTCTTGCGAAAACATCAAGGAAAATATCGCAAATGGATATCCGGGCGTTAGAGATTGGAAGGTATACCAAACGGATGTAAGAACCGTAAATTATAATGGCTATACGGGGAGTATCCAACTTGTTGCTGGAGGACCACCGTGCCAGCCATTTTCGTTAGGCGGAAAGCATCAGGCCTACAATGATAAGCGGGATATGTTTCCTGAAGCCGTGCGCGCTGTGCGCGAGACGCAGCCTGAAGCATTTATATTTGAAAATGTAAAAGGGCTTTTAAGGAAGTCTTTTAGCTCCTACTTTAATTATATTCTGCTACAGCTTCAGCACCCGGAGATCGTAAAAAAAGAGAATATGACATGGGAAGAACACATGTCGCTGCTGGAAAAGCACCACACGGCCGGGCATGACGATGGTCTGTCCTACAATGTTGTTTTTCGATTGCTGAATGCCGCTGACTACGGTGTGCCGCAATCCCGGCACCGTGTTATTATCGTAGGCTTCAGAAGTGACAGCAATATAAGCTGGAGCTTTCCGAATGCTACCCACTCACAGGAATCTTTGCTATATTCCAAGTGGGTTACCGGTGATTATTGGCAGGAACACGACATGAAAAAGCCGAGCGAAATGCCGCTGTCAACAGCACAACTGCGTTCAGTACGTCGTGCTGTTGAGGAAACGGACACACCGCTGCAGAGGTGGCAGACCGTTCGAGATGCGATTGGAGACTTGCCTAATCCCGCCGATGAGCATGGGGTTGGTGCTTACTATAATCATGAGTTCAGAGATGGCGCCCGGATTTATGCGGGGCATTCAGGCAGTAAAATGGACGAACCGTCCAAGACTATCAAGGCTGGCGCACACGGCGTGCCCGGCGGCGAAAACATGGTTGTACTGGATGATGGCAGTGTCCGCTACTATACAGTTCGAGAAAGTGCGCGGATACAAACTTTCCCGGATGATTATATCTTTAGTGCATCCTGGACTGAGAGTATGAGACAAATCGGAAATGCGGTGCCTGTGAAATTAGCGAAGGCAGTCGGCGACTCCGTCATTACACAGATGAAAGGACTGGTGAAACACAATGGCTAAGAAATCAGATTATCCGGTATTTGAACCCTTCAACCCACTGGATAAACGGCACTTGGGCGCAAGCGTAGCAAATGCTCTTTTGGAGTCTGAGACGTATCCTTTGCCGCCAGAGCCATTCATCGGAGCCGGAGTATATGCACTGTACTATCTGGGCGACTTTCCTGCTTATGAAGTTCTCGCAGAAGTAAACCGCAACGGCCAGTATGCCTGCCCCATCTATGTGGGGAAGGCGGTTCCTGACGGTGCCAGGAAAGGTGGACAAGGCGATGATGTTGATCCCGGAACGGCGTTATTCAAACGGTTAACCGACCATGCCAAATCCCTGGATGCTGCAACAAATCTAAAATTGGAGGACTTCCGTTGTCGATTTCTTTCCGTAGACGATATCTGGATTCCATTGACGGAGTCTTTATTGATTGAGAGGTTTAAACCGGTATGGAACCGCGTTTTGGACGGCTTTGGTAACCACGATCCCGGAAAAGGCCGTCATAGGGGCAGGATGCCTCTTTGGGATTGCTTACATCCTGGCCGTGCGTGGGCGGAGCGGCTTCAGCCCTGCGCTTTTACGGCAGAAGAACTGGAACAACGAGTCAGAGAGTATTTAAACGATGCATTATTGTAAGGCTATAAAGGTATTGCCAATTGGCGAAAGACAGCTAAATATTAACGGCATTTACGCTGAGTGGTGAATGAGAAAAGCCTACATTTTTCACTGTAGGGGGCGTTCATATGAGACAAAGCCGATCATTCAAGGAGTATGTTGAGAATAACCTCGATAATCAGATGTGGAGGGCGATTGAGGAATTTCTTCCTTCTGTTGACCCCTCTGTTCTTGATTTGCGCCTCAACAGAGTCCGAAATGTCGGCGAAATTGAACTTTACGATACAGATTTGCAGTTTGTCGATGTATCTGACCTCCCCGGCTCGGCCATAGAATTCGATGTAGTTATGGATGCCACGCTTATTATCCATGATGAAGACCGCTACCATAACGATGAATCCGAGGCGGCGCACCAGTGGTTTATGATTCGATGCCGTGGAGATTTGGACCGTAAACTGAGCGACCTGGAAATATACGATGTTTGCGTGTACAACAGGCGGAACCACCAGAAACGTCCGATGTCCAATGCGCTTGTTCCAATCATTTATAAGGATGACCTGGAAAAGGAAGCGGAGGCTTTCCTGCGGAAGTATTACAAAGAAGCACTCCTTCAGCCGACGTGGGTCAATCCCTCTGAGCTGGCAAGACGGATGAAACTCACAGTAGTGCAGCACCGCATATCGGAGGATATGAGTGTTTTCGGGCAGATCTATTTTCGTGAAACAGACGCCAAACTGTACGATGGAGAGAAAAAAGCAGAGACGGTAAAGCACGTCATGCCGGGAACTGTTATCGTTGATCCGAATGTAGCTTTCCAGCGGAACCTTGGTGCTTACAATAATACTATTGTTCACGAATGTGTCCATTGGGAACTCCATAAAAAGGCTTTTGCGCTGGAACAGCTATATAACGAAGATGCGACCCAAATCAAGTGTAAAGTGGTCGGCGGTGTAGAAGACCCCAATAATGACGATACAAAGTGGATGGAATGGCAGGCGAACGCCCTTGCTCCCCGCATCCAGATGCCGCTTGCCATGTTCAAGCGTCAGGCATCCGCGATGATCCGGAAATACCGCGATGAACTGGGTATTTTTGAATTGTGTGAATTGATGCCCTTTGTCATCGATGAGTTAGCCGCTTTCTTTATGGTTTCCCGAACGGCGGCAAAGCTGCGTATGATTGACGCCGGCTATGAGGAAGCGGCGGGGGCTTTTATTTACATAGACGGCCATTACGTCAAGCCCCACACTTATAAGAAGGGTTCGATCAAGCACAACCAGACCTATTCCATTCCGGCGAAAGACGCCGCCATCCAGAGCATTATCAATCCCAAGCTGAAACATGCCGGCCATTATGTCTACATTGATTCGCATTTCGTTTTGAATCACCCCAGATATGTGATTCAGGATGAAAACGGCGAGACTCAAATGACGCCCTACGCGCGTTATCATGTGGACGAGTGCTGTTTGGCATTTGACCTGTCCATCCGGGGCAAGGTCGAGGAACGCTATCACCGGGAATGTTTTCTGAACCGCGACAAAGGCTCTCCTATTGATTTTGAAATTGTATATAAGGGAGAAAACGGCGAGCTTGATGCGGAAAGCCGGAAGAAACTCATCCGTGATACAGTTATGGAGGAGGCCAGAGTCTTGGATGGGCTTTCCAATAATTATACAAAAGCGTGGAAAGAACTGCTAAAATGGAGAGGTATCTCCCAAGCAGAACTGTCCCGCAGGACAATGATCACCGAAAAGACTATCGGGAATATAATTAACGGCGAAACATCAGGAACGCTTAACAATGTGGTGCTGATGTGTCTGGCTGCCCATCTTCCCTGGGACATGAGCGATTACCTGATTCAGCGCTCCGGGCATCAGTTCCGATTCAGTAATGATGATCACATCTGGTATCGTTTTGTACTCATGCACATGAACTCAAAGGAAATACCAGAAATACAAGCGTTCCTGCAGGAGCATGGTGCGAGTCCATTGTAGGCTCCTAAGTCGGGCTTTTACAGGAAGCACAGATGAAGAAAGAGATTAAAAGGATATCTATCAGTATTTTATACCAATTTATCTTTGAGCGTGAAATGGAGAAGAAAGTATAAATCAAAATATGCGGAGGAGATACAATGCTTGAAAATGCCCCTACTCAATCAACGTTGATGGAATTGCTCGGACAACCTTTGTTTAAGGTCTGGCAAGAGCTGTGTTCGGCGATTGATGAAAAATACGATATGGAACGGCTATGGAACACAGGCGGTAAGAACTGGACTTACGAATATAAGTACCGCAGAGGTGGTAAAACGCTTTGCAGTCTATACGCAAAGAGTAATTGCGTTGGTTTTATGATTATTTTCGGAAAAGACGAAAGAGCAAAATTTGAAGATATAAGAGATATGCTTTCTGACTCAGTTTGCAAGCGATATGATGAAGCACAGACATATCGTGATGGGAAATGGGTGATGTTTGAGCCAACCGATACTTCAGAATTTGATGACTATATGAAGCTGTTGGCTATTAAAAGAAAACCTAATCGTAAATAACAAGGTATATGCGTAAAAAATAACTGCTTGATAAGGAGTAAAGAAAATGGCTTTTGATTACAAGAAAGAATACAAGGAATTTTATATGCCTGTCTCTTATACA
>CABSMD010000202.1 GCA_902478725.1 uncultured Clostridia bacterium | reverse complement strand
TGCACAAGGAGAGTGCAACGGGTCAGGAGATCGTGGCGGAGAACACAGCAAACGCACCGCTGGAGCTTAAGGTTTATGGAGCAAGTGAACAAAAACAGAGCACACAGGGAAAAAATTTGTTGGATCCACACAGGCTATTGCCATCCAACGCCGCAATAACAATAGCAATCAATGATAATGTGATAACGGTAACCTCCACATGGTATGCGTCAATCGTAGTGAATGTAGAGAAGAACAGCGATTATACCATACAGTGTGGGATAACCGGGTCAGCAAACACTGTGCCATTGAGGGTAACAGATGTCGGAGATACCACCCGGCTTGCGGCGTTGACCGGGAGTGTACAGACAGCAACGTTCAACACGGCGGAATTGGAACAGGTGAAGGTCTGGTTATATAGCGGTAACGGAACCGAGCAGACGGCGGTCTTTACGGATCTCCAACTTGAGGCGGGTACTGTGGCAACAACTTACGAACCGTTTACGCCGAACAGTCCGTCACCGGACTACCCGTCCGAGATCGTCAGCGCGGTGGATTTTGAGGTAGGGAGTGTGGGGAAAAATTTATTTGATCCTGCCTGGGGGAATTATACCAGCCATACTGCAAATGGGGTTACCGTGACGCGGCAAAACGATCTGTTTGTGCTGAACGGGACAGGTACAGGCTATGGCAATTTTGTATTTTGGGGTAACGTAGATTATCTGGATTACCCATATACGCTGCAAAAAGGGAAGAGATATATATTGTCGCTCACGGTGGTATCCGGCGAAGCAGAGGGGCCATATACATATCGGTTCTCCGCGTCAGATATGGACGGGGGTAATCGCGCAACAGTCACCGCCACGGCCATATTATCCTCGGACAAATGCATAAATTTTGTAAAAATTGACACGAATCAAGGGGCTGTGTTTAACAATTTTGCAGTTAAATTACAGCTGGAAGAGGGTGATACGGCAACGGTCTACGAGCCGCACCGTGGAAGCATCGCCACAATCAACCAGCCGTTACGCGGTATCCCGGATGGATCTGGCGGCTGGGCGGCACGGGATTACATCGAGGTGAAGGACGGCGCGGTGAGGTTGGTTAGGGAATGCGGGGAGATAGCGTTTGACGGGACAGAAAGATGGTTTGCGCTGGCTGTTTATCTGCCCGGCAGTGACGGCGTGTATTACACAAATGATCTCACGGACGCATTGTACGCGCCAAACGTCTGGTGTATCTGTACGCATTTTGCGGGGCGTAAGAGTGGGAGCGCGGCAAGCTATGGGGCGGGTAGCGCGTGGTTGCAGTCAACGAGCGCCTATCCCCGGATTTTTCTGGGGACGGAGATTGACGACATCAACGATTTTAAGGTATGGCTTGCGGCCCGGCACGCGGCGGGATCGCCGGTAAAAGTAGTCTATGCACTGGAAACACCACAGATCACCGACATCACCGCAACCGATCTTGGGCAGACGTTGCTGTCGATGAAGAGCGTGCAGTATTACACCCGTATCTACCATACCTCCCTTCTGCCGGTGGAGCTGGAAGCGGCTGTAACCAAGCTGGGGAGTGCCGTGATATCTTAGGCAGATGATGGAACCGTACTAGCCTACTATAGCGACGATATCTATGTGGAGGATGGGAGAAACGGGCAGGTAATGGTGGAGCAGCTGAAATTCTACTACTGCGTCGAGTCGCTGCTTCCCGGCATGATGCAGGGAGGCCAGTGGCATTTTGGCCCCACTAATGGCGCGTATTATGCCTATCTTAACCTGCCAAGAACGGGACATAACCGTGCCTGCGGCGCCCGTCCCGCCTTTGTGCCGGTATAAGGGTGGCGCTATAAAAGCATAAAAAAAGAAACCACCGATAAAGCAGTGATTCCCTTTTTTTATCGACACTACAACAGCACCGAGAAGGATATCCGTGTAATGTCTTATGGTGACCCATAGGGGAGTCGAACCCCTGTTATCGCCGTGAAAGGGCGGTGTCTTAACCACTTGACCAATGGGCCGGATATGGTAGCGGCGAGTGGACTTGAACCACCGACCGTACGGGTATGAACCGTATGCTCTAGCCAGCTGAGCTACACCGCCATATCTATATCCCAAACAGGGACAACAAAGATTTTAATACAAAAACAGCCTTTTGTCAAGTATAATTTACGTTTACGGCCATTTTTATTCAAAATTACAAAAAGGAAGGCATTTACTTTTGCGCGCCGATATGATAAAATCTATTTATGAATGGGAGGGAAGCGTATGAAATTTGCATTTTCCACTCTGGGATGCCCCGAATGGGGATTTTCAGATATCGTATCGACCGCAAAGGATTTCGGCTATGACGGCGTGGAGATTCGCGGGATCGCCAATGAAATTTACGTCCCGCAGATCAGGGAATTCAAAGAAGATATGGCTGAAAAGACCTGCCAAAAGCTCTCATCGCTCGGTCTTTCGATTTCGTGCCTGTCCTCAGCGTGCTACTTGCATAAGCCGGAAGCGGTTTATGTGGAGCAGGCGAAGGAATATATCGATACCGCCAAGCGGCTGGGCGTTCCTTACGTCAGGGTACTGGGAGATACCGACCCGCAGCCGTCCAAGGGCGTGAAGCCCGCGGAGGTGCTTTGGCGCCTGATGTTGCTGGCGGATTATGCCGGCGCGCGGAATGTTTCATTGCTGCTGGAGACGAACGGCGTGTTTGCCGATTCCAAACGGATGAAACAGTTCATCAAAGAGGTTGATTCCCCAAATGTCGGTGTGCTGTGGGACATCCATCACCCCTACCGCTATTTTGGCGAAACGCCGGAGCAGACGTATGAGAATTTGGGCGAATATATTCGCTATATCCATGTCAAGGATTCTATGGCAGCCGGCGACGGCGTGAAATATACCATGATCGGCGAAGGCGACGTGCCCATCCGCGGGGCGCTGGCGGTTTTGAAGAAAAATGGCTTCGACGGCTACGTCACCCTGGAATGGCTCAAACGCTGGTACAAAGACCTGAGCGAGCCGGGTATCGTATTTATGCAATTTATTAATTATATCAAGACGTTATATCAATCACTGTAAGGAGAGAAGAAAATTGGATAAACAAAAGGTTTTGACAAAAATTTGCGATACCGGCATCGTTGCGGTAGTGCGGGCGGAGAATGCTGAAAAGGCGAAACGGATCGCGGACGCCTGCTTAGAAGGCGGTATCGGCGCGATTGAAATGACCTTCACCGTGCCGGGCGCGCACCATATCATTGAAGAGTTGAGCGCAGCCTATCCCGAAATGATCGTCGGCGCGGGCACGGTGCTCGATTCGGAGACCGCGCGGATTTCGATCCTGTCCGGCGCGCAGTATGTGGTGAGCCCGTACCTCAATATCGACACCATTCGTACCTGTAACCGCTACGCCGTGGCCTGTATGCCGGGCGTGCTCACGGTGAAAGAGATGGTGGAGGCGATGGAAGCGGGGGCTGACATCTTAAAGCTGTTCCCCGGCGAGGTCTTTGGGCCAAAGGCAGTCAAGGCATTTCGGGGTCCTTTGCCGTATGCGAAGATCATGCCCACCGGTGGCGTCAGCATCGACAATGTGGCGGATTGGTTCCGCAACGGCGTTGTGGCGGTCGGTGCGGGAAGCTGCTTGACCGGCGGCGCCAAAACCGGCGACTACGCTTCGATTACAGCGACCGCCAAGGAGTTTGTCAAACGGATCACTGAGGCGCGGGCTGAGATCAAAAAGATGTAATACATTTAATTAGCTAATTGAGTGGGAAACAAAACGGCCCCCGGCAGGCAATGCTTGCCGGGGGCCATTTTATTTTTCAGGACCTGTATTCCATGTATTTCGTGACGGAACCGTTGGGAATACGATACTTATTTTACATCAACCGTCCAATGGAAGGTGTCGGGAACGCTGCCGCCCTGGATGCCGGTAATCGTGTCATACAGCTTCTGCGACAGCTCGCCGATCTCGCCGTTGTTGATGGTTGCAATTTTCCCGTCCCAATACAGCTCGCCGATCGGCGAAATCACGGCGGCCGTGCCTGTACCAAACGCCTCTACGAGCGTGCCCTTATCGTTTGCTTCATAGATTTCCTCTATGGTGATCGGACGCTCCACGATGTTCATATTCCATGATTTCATCAGCTCAATGGCGGACAGCCTTGTGATGCCTGCTAAAATACTGCCCTGCAAGGACGGGGTAACGATCTCGTCGCCGATTTTGAAAAAGACGTTCATCGTGCCGACTTCTTCCACATACTTCTTTTCCACACCATCCAGCCAGAGCACCTGGGTATAGCCCTTTTCCTTCGCCTCCACCTGCGCTTTCAAGCTGGCCGCGTAGTTGCCCGGCGTTTTGGCATAGCCGATGCCGCCGCGCACCGCGCGGACGTAATTGCTTTCCACATAAATTTTTACCGGGTCAAGCCCCTCCGGATAGTACGCGCCCACCGGGGAAAGGATGACGATAAATTTATAGGTATCCGACGATTTCACGCCAAGGAATGGATCGGTCGCAATGATGAACGGCCGCACATACAGCGAGGTGCCCGGTGCGGTCGGGATCCAGTCGCTGTCGACCTTGACCAGCTCTTTGACCGCCTCCACCGCGAAATCAACGTCGATCGGCGGGATGCACAGCCTGTCGTTGGAGATGTTGACCCGTTCCATATTGTTATACGGGCGGAACAGCTTTACGCCGCCGTCGGCGGTCTTATACGCCTTCATGCCCTCAAAGATCGCCTGTCCGTAGTGGAACACCATCATGGCGGGCGAACAGGAGAGATTGCCGTAGGGAATGATCTTTGGATCGTACCAGCCCTTTCCTGTCTCATACTCCATCACAAACATGTGATCGGTGAAGTATTTGCCGAAACCCAGATTGTCCTGATCCGGTTTTTGTTTCGGACTTGTCGTTTTCGTGATCGCTATTTTCATAATACACAACCCCTAAGAATT
>CABSMD010000201.1 GCA_902478725.1 uncultured Clostridia bacterium | reverse complement strand
GGGATATTCCTCGGGCAGATGCATCACACCGCCCTTATCCGCGAACCTGTCAAGTCCAATTGATATTACATCCAATTCATCACATCCTTTGCTCAAGCGTTTACAGCCTGAGCGGAATCACCGATCCTACGTCGGTCAGCGCAACGCCCGAAATCGCAACGCAACGCTTATTATGCTCTGATAAAAAGTCTTTTATTTTGTTATAATCTGGGTGCTTTGTAACATCTCCGGTAAACAGCATCTCATCGGGCGAGAGCAGTCCGCACGCACCGCCGATGAAGCCATATTCGCAGCCGGGGAGCGCAATCCCGCCCGGCTGGATACATAAAACATCCAATCCTGCATGTTTGGCCGCCGCCTCTATGCTTCTGTCGGCTGTGATCAGTGCATGATCGTTTACAATGGCGGCCGAGCACTTTGCATAGCCCTGGCGCACGTCGGTTACAGTGACGCCGCGCGACTCCAATTCCCGCAGAAGCTGCGGTTCGGCATAGGCCTTGCGGGCAAACGCCGTTTGACCGATCCTAGCTACATTATATGCGATAGAATGCGGGTAGTTCCCGCCGATGGCAGTCCCTTTTTTTATTTTAATATTTGTATCCAAAAAGGCGTTTTGGTAATATTCATAGACTGTAGGCTCAACAAGCAGCTCGGTCTGTGAAAGCGGGAAAACCTGCATGTCCGCATGATACCGTTCGAACGGAGGCAGACAGGTAAGCGGCGGCGTTTGTACGCTCCTGATGCCACGTTTTTTAAAGAATTCCAATATTATTGTTGGACAATCGCCCGATATTAACACGCAATTGACAGGATTTTTTGGGATAAACATTGTGCCAGTTCCTCCATGATTCAGCATCGAAAGGGATACTTTTCCGAAAATCGCTAAATGTATCACCATTGCTGAAAAAAGTTCATATGATACAGTGATACCAAATTTGGTACCTTACCCTTATACTCAATTCGCAAAGCACTTCTTTGCGGGTTGTTCAGATAAATGCGGGGAATTTTAATTCCCCGCAATTTTTTTGTATGTTTTATGGTGAATCGGCGAAAAATAGCCTTGCGCTGTCATTTCTTTTGCATCGGGAGGTGATGTTATGACCAATATCAATTGTGCATCCGACTGTAAACACCAGAAGAACGGAAAATGCAGTTTAGATAATATCACCACGGCGTCGGTCAGCTTTCAGAATGAGTGTGCGTATTACGAGAAACAAGAAAAAAAGAAGTGAGAGCGCGTGTCCCACTATGGGATACGGCAAAAGCCGCCGGAATTTTGGGCGGCTTTTGCTTTGCCGGACATATTTTGTTTATTTTTCATGCCTGAGGCTGGAGGGAGGATTGCCCCTTGTTTTTTTATAAACCCTTGAGAAATAAGAGGCGCTTTCAAAGCCGCATTTTAAGGCGATGTCTTTAATGGTGTAGCTCTGTGTGTGCATCAGATAGTCCGCATAGCTGCAGCGCAGGCTGTTTAAAAAGGATAATACTGTCTCGCCGGTGATATTTTTGAATATGCGGCACATATAACATTTTGACAGGTTGTTGGCCTCCGCGATTTCGTCAAGCGAGATCGGGGCGTGGTAGTTTTTCTGGATATACTCCGCCACCTTGCTCGTCAGTATGGCGGGCGAGGTTTTAAGCTCCTGCGGCGGCTGGGGAAGGGGCCGTATTGTGTGCTTCCTCATAAGCTGTACCAGCAGTGCCAGAATATCCGAAATGACCTTGCTTTTATAGCCGGTTTCCTTGGCTGTAAACTCATCGAAAATTTCCTGAAGCAGTTCGGCGGCACAGGGGTCGTCAAAGCAGTCCTCAAACCGCATGGATCCGACGGCGGGCTCCACACTTTCCAAATAGGATTGCTCCAAAATCAGGCATATTTTCGACAACCCATCCTGCGACGGCGTCATAGAATGGCGCGTATTACTATTGATTACCACAATGTTACCTTTTCTGACCGGAATAGCAATGTCGTTGAGGATTATCTCCGAACTGCCGTCTAAAATCAGCCAAAGCTCGACCTGGGTATGCCAGTGCAAAGGCATGTTATTAGTGTCCGGATTGTGTCGGTCACTGTAAAAGACAATACAGGGAAGGCCGGTGGAAAAAGTTTTTTTGTTTTCAATCCTGCTAGGGAGCACGTCATAGTGCAGCAATTCTCCGGCGCGTTCCGTTTTGACATTCATCCATTCACCCCCAAGAAAATATTGTACTACTTTTGGTAAAGATATGATATTTACTTTTTAACTGTTAGAATCTACAATGGTATTATAACATAATGTTATTATTTTGCAAACAATTTAGGAGGGATGGGGTAATGAAACGGTTTCTTTGTTTGTTATTGACAATGGTCTTGCTTCTATCATCTGTCACCGTGATGGGAGTTGCAGCGGCACAACGGGTTAAGACACTTGATTTGTCCGGCACCCAGACGCTCTATATCCAGGAGAACAGGAGCTGGGAGACGGGAAGCGTTGTTGTCCGGAACGAATCCGGCGCTATCCTGACAGAAGGGCTGACCTATCGCTCGGACTGCCCGCAGGTGCTGACAATCACGGCTGACGGAACGGTCACGCCGCTGCACGAGGGATTTTCCGTCGTAACCGTAACCTACACAAACTCGGACCGGACAACGGTATCGGCCAACATCGTGATCACGGTTGCAAAAACGGTGAGGGTCAACTCTTCCTTCGAGTCGGGCAACAATCTGAAGTTGAACTTTTCACGAAGCGGCCAGCATAGCCTGTATCCGTATATCACCGGGACGGATGCAAAATCCAACATTAACGTCCAATCCTGGACAAGCGGCGACACCTACAAGCGGTTTGCGGCGGAGGCGTGGTTTTATGACGATGGTGTGATTACATCGGAAACCGAGGCTGGCGGGACGGTCAATCTCAATGCCTGGAATTATGGTAACGTCACGATCGGGCTTTTGGACAAGTCGTCTCCATACTATAGCTATACCAACGTGAGGGGCGCAAGAACCATCTCCCAGCTCACCCCCGTGCTGCGTAACGAAATTACATACTTAAACGGGCGCGCCGCGCATGATGAATGGCCGTATGACGCAGAGGAAGCATACATCAGGAGAAGTGAGGGATGGCACCAGGTTATGGTCTGCGCCAATACAAATACCGAGAATCAAAATCTGGTACGGTTTTATATCGACGGCATCGAGGTGATGACAGAAAACTTCACCTCAGTAATACAGGATGTGACCTTCTCCGCCGCCGAGGACGCCTTTTATGACGACCTGCGGCTGGTTACCTTTTCGGACGAAGATTTTTCACAAACCCTTAACAGCGTTACAGCCGTATCGGTATACGGCGACTTTGGGGTGGAGGGGACGGTTACCGCCCGGGCCGACCGGAACAACACCTATGAGTTTTTCAAATGCGCGGTTGTGGCCGGAATAGAGAGCAAAAGCGGTGTGTTTTATGAGGCTGATGGCACGAAATCAACGGTCTCTTATCATGTACCAATCTATGCTTGGACGGGAGAGGCAAGCTATACCTGGCAAAGCTCTGAAAACGCGGTCGACTGGATGGACCGGGCCGCAGGGGATCAATATACCTTTAGGGCAGAGGATGAGGGGCGTTATTTCAGGGTCAGGGCGGAAATACCCGGCGGGGGCGTTGGATATTCCGATATCTATACCGTCGGGACGGCGGTCAGCTATGAAATCAAGGAAGATACCGTGCGTTTTATCGGCAGAAGCGAGGAGGCTCCGGGCAAGGGACGGTCAATGAATTTCCCGCAGGCGGGCTATGAATTTTCCTTTACCGGAACCACGGCTGAGATTAGAGTTAGCTCCGCAAGCGCGGACGACGCGTACCTTAACGTATTGGTGGACGGCGGGGAAGCGGTGCGGCTGCCGGTATCCGCCCCCGGTTGGATCACCGTCGCTCAAAATCTAAAAAATGCCGCCCATACCGTACGGGTGACGCGCTCTAACGAGGCAGGCTGTTTTCTATACGCGGACAGGATCCGGACGGACGGCGGCGCACCCACCCCAACCGAGGCGCGGGCGCGGCGAATGGAATTCATTGGGGATTCCTACACGGTGGGATATGGTAACCTTGATAGTGACGGAACCCATACATCGGAGGTGCCGGCCTATACCGATTCCTGGCAGTCCTACGCAAGCATTGCCGCAAGGGCGCTTGGCGCTGATGCGAACCTGATCGCAAGCTCGGGCAAGGGACTGTACGTCAATCTCGCAGGCTTTGCGTCTCAAAAAACGATGGGTTGGAATTATGATTACGCGGATTACTGGCAGGATGACGCAACAACGGAGTGGGATTTTTCTTCCTATACCCCGCAGGTGGTGGTCGTCTTTTTGGGTACAAACGATTATGCCGGAACCTCCGGTAACACGGGAGCAGAGTTCTACCAGGCGTATTGTGACTTTATCGCGAAGATCAGGAGCCACTATCCAAACGCGCATATCATCTGCTGTTCTAAAAGTGAGAACTGCTACGGCGAGGAGGCCGAACGCGCTGTGGAAAACGCTGGAGGAGAAGTGAACCGGGTATACTACCTGCAATTTACGGATTTTGGCGCGAGCGCGGCCTATGGGCATCCCGATGTGGCGGAGCACAGCGTGATTGCACAGCAGCTTGTGGATCGGGTCAACCGGATCGAGGATGTATGGCTGACGGGGGAGACCGTCTCGATCACGCTCTCCATCGGCGCGGGCGGAAAGGGGCTGGGGGGACAGACGCCCCTTTCCGATGGTGGGACGCTGCAGATTCCGGTCGGCGGTTCAAAAAAACTGACCCTGCTGCCGGAGGATGGTTATGTTGTGGGACAGGTAAGCCTTGACGGGCAGGAGTTGCCCATACAGAATAACCAGGTAGAAGTCGGTGGATTGGCGGTCTCTGGTAAAGTTCTGTCCGTGCGGTTTGAAAAAGAGGAGAACGGCGGGCTGGCGTTCTACGTCTC
>CABSMD010000200.1 GCA_902478725.1 uncultured Clostridia bacterium | reverse complement strand
AAGTTTAGCGCTTGCTGAACTGCGGAGCGCGACGGGCAGCCTTGAGGCCGTACTTCTTTCTTTCCTTCATACGAGGGTCACGGGTTAAGTAGCCGGCCTTTTTGAGTACCGGACGGTATTCTTCCTCATTGACCTCCAAAAGTGCCCTGGCGATACCGTGACGGACCGCACCGGCCTGACCGGTGAAGCCGCCGCCGGTTACCTTTGCGATCACGTCGAACTTACCGTCCACTGAAACGGCGGTAAGCGGCTGGCGCACGATAACCTTCAGGGTTTCCAAGCCGAAATAGTCGTCTATCCCACGACCGTTGATCTTTATCTCGCCGCTGCCCGGGATCAATCTGACCCTGGCAATCGATTTCTTTCTTCTTCCTGTACCATAGTATGATTCAGCCATTTATAAATCCCTCCTCCTATAACAGTTCAGGCTTTTGCGCCTGGTGCTTGTGTTCGCCGTCGCGGTAAACGCGAAGCCTTTTGAGCGAATTGCGCCCGATGGTGTTGTGCGGCAGCATACCCCAAACCGCCAGCATCATAGCTTTTTGCGGGTTGGTCTCCATCAGCAGGCGGTATTTGACCTCTTTGAGGCCGCCCACATGGCCGGTGTGACGGTAGTATACCTTCTGATCCAGCTTGTTGCCGGTCAGCACGGCTTTTTCAGCATTAATGATGATGACATGCTCACCGCAGTCGACGTGGGGCGTAAAAGTAGGAAGGTGCTTCCCCCTGAGGATAGTGGCGGCCTGTGCGGCGACCCTGCCCAGAGGACGTCCGGCTGCATCTATGATATACCATTTTCTTTCAAGCTCTCTTGGCTTTGCCATATACGTACTCATTGCGTTTCCTCCTATGCTTTGTGATGTGATTTATTGTAATACATAACGCAGGTGTTTGTCAAGTCTTTTTTTGAAATTTTTAATTTACATCATACATATCTTTTATTTTCTCCTTTTTTCGTATCATTTTCTCTCTCATGCTCCTGTCCCATTTTCGTATTTTTACGAATGACGGTTGATTTTATAAGGAAAGAAAGGTATAATATAAGCAATTCACTTTTCAACAAATATGTATTTGCCGGAAAAGGACAATAAATCAAAGGAAAGGGAATTGCTTAAGGCAATAGAACGATGAAATATTGTAAGCAACTCGCTTTTCGACAGGAAAATAACTGCCGGCCTGAATTTTGATTTAGGAAAAGGGAGTTGCTTCAAAACCAAAGGGATTAATATGTTACGGTAGGGCAATTCACTTTTCAACAAATATGTATTTGCCGGAAAAGAACAATAAATCAAAGAAAGCGAAGTTGCTTAGTAACAAATAATTAAGATAGAAACTGAAAAAACAGGTTGGGATGCGTTTGAAAAGGATTTTGAGCCTGGTACGCCGGTGCGTGCAGGATTATGACATGATACAGCCGGGTGACCGGATCGCCGTCGGTGTTTCGGGCGGGAAGGACTCGCTCGCGCTGCTGTATGCGCTTGCGCAGATGCGGCGGTTTTACCCGAACCCCTACGGGGTGGAGGCAATCACGCTGGACATGGGGTTCGGCGGCTGTGACTTTTTCCCCATCCAGTCCCTCTGCGATGAATTGGACGTGCGCTATACGGTGGTGAAGACCGATATTGCCGAGGTGGTGTTCGGGATACGCAGGGAGGACAACCCCTGTTCGCTGTGTGCGAAGATGCGCCGGGGCGCGCTGCACGATGCGGCCCTTTCTTTGGGCTGTGACAAGGTGGCGCTGGGGCACCATTATGACGACGTGATCGAAACCTTCTTTTTGAGCCTGTTTTACGAGGGGCGGGTCAATTGCTTTTCGCCCGTCACCTACCTGGACCGCAAGCGGGTTACGGTGCTGCGGCCGCTTCTGTACGTGCCGGAGGCGATGGTAACGGGAGTCAAAAACAGGCTAAGCCTGCCGGTGGTGAAAAACCCCTGCCCGGCGGACGGGAATACAAAACGGCAGTACATCAAAGAGCTTTTAACCCGTTTGGAGAAGGAGGAACCCGGCCTGCGCGGGCGCTTGTTCGGCGCGGTGCAGCGGTCTGACATCCCGGGCTGGCGGATAAAATAGATAGGAGAGGATAAAATATGGCGGAATTGACCTATGAAATTGTGAAAGAGATCGGCGTTTTGTCCGAAAACGCGCGGGGCTGGCGCAAGGAACTGAACCTCATCAGCTGGAACGGGCGGGATGCCAAGTACGACATCCGCGACTGGGCGCCGGAGCATGAGAAGATGGGGAAGGGGATCACCCTGACCGAGGATGAGGCACAGGAACTGAAAAAACTGCTGTAAGCATAGAGGAGGAACAAAGGATGAAGGTAAAAAAAGCGGTTATCCCGGCGGCGGGACTGGGAACACGGTTCCTGCCCGCGACCAAGGCGCAGCCAAAGGAGATGCTGCCGATCGTGGACAAGCCGACCATACAATATATCATCGAAGAGGCGGTGCACTCCGGTATTGAGGACATCATCATCGTTACCGGGCGGAGCAAGCGCGCCATCGAGGACCATTTCGACAAGTCCTACGAGCTGGAGGAGGAGCTTAAAAAGGCCCATAAGGAGGAGCTTCTCAATCTCGTTAAAGATGTTACGAATTTGGCGAACATTTATTATATCCGTCAAAAGGAGCCACTGGGGCTGGGTCACGCGATCAACTGCGCCCGTACCTTTGTGGGCGACGAGCCGTTTGCGGTATTGTTGGGCGACGACGTGGTGGATGCGCCCGAAAAGCCCTGCTTACAGCAGATGATGGAGGTGTACGAGGAGTACCATACCACCATATTGGGCGTACAGCAGGTGCCGCATCAGGACACCAGCAAGTATGGCATCATTGCCGGGCAGCAGGTGGCCGATCGGATTTATCAGGTGGAAGACATGGTGGAAAAGCCGCCGGTGGAGCAGGCGCCCTCCAATGTGGCGATTTTGGGGCGGTATATCATCAACCCCGCGATCTTTGACTGCCTCGAGCGCACCACGCCGGGCGCGGGCGGCGAGATCCAGCTGACCGACGCGCTGCTGCGGCTGGCCAGGGAGGAAAAAATGTACGCCTACGACTTTATCGGCAGACGGTATGACGTGGGGAACAAGGAGGGCTTTTTGGAGGCGACGGTGGAGTTTGCCTTAAAGCGCGACGACCTGCGGGACGACTTTGTCCGCTACCTCAAGGGCCTGAGGCTGTAGGGGTATGAACATCAACTGGAACAAAAAATATTTTACGGTTTCGGTCTATGCCCTGGCGGTCATCAGCATCAGCATTATCGTATATGGGATCGTCAACAATTTTGGAAAATTTCAGGACGGCGTCGGGGCGGTGCTTCATGTGCTTTCTCCCGTATTTTACGGCTTTGTGATCGCGTATTTGCTCAATCCCGTGCTCAAATGGATGGAACGCTGGCTGTTCCCAAAGCTTCTGCGCAGTAAGCTCGGTGCGAAGGGGCGGCGGTATCTGGGGATTCTCATTACCTATATCCTGTTTTTGTCCTTTTTGAGCCTGCTGTCCTCGATCATCATTCCGCAGATTGCCGCGAGCCTGGCGGGGATCCTCGGGCAGTTGCCGGAGTATTTCAACCAGTTGGAAAACTGGCTGCGCGGCTTGGCGGTCGATTATAATTTTGATCAGGTAAACATCAACAGCCTGTTCGGGTATGCGCAGTCGTTTTTGTCCAACTCGTTCAACAAGGTGAACACGGTGGTCTCAAGCACGGTTTCGACCTTTTTGAACCTGTTTGTCGGCGTGATTATTTCGATTTACCTGCTGGCCGGCAAGGAAACCTTTTTTGCACAGCTTAAAAAGGCGCTGTATGGGCTGTTCAAAACGGAAAAGGTGGACCGGACGATCGCGTTCGGGCATTCGGTGAATACGATCTGCAACGGTTTTATTTATGGGAAAATACTGGATTCGCTCATCATTGGGCTGCTCAGCTTTTTGGGGATGTCTCTTCTGCGCATCCCTTATGCCCTGCTGGTCAGCGTAATCGTTGGGGTGACCAATATCATCCCCTATTTCGGGCCGATCATCGGCGCAGTGCCGGGAACGCTGATCGTCCTGTTCGTCTCGCCCGTCAAGGCGTTGATCTTTCTTATTTTCATCCTGGTTCTTCAGCAGTTCGACGGGAATGTGCTCGGGCCGCGAATCCTGGGTGAGACGGTAGGGATTTCTTCCTTTTGGGTACTGTTGTCGGTGGTGGTGTTCGGCGGGCTGTTCGGATTTATCGGAATGCTGCTGGCCGTACCGGTGATGGCGGTGCTGTACTCGGTGTTTCGCACCTACCTCAACAGGAAGCTGGAGCAAAAGCAGCTTTCCACTGATCTTGAGACATACGCGAGCGAGGAAAATCCGATGAAGTTTTGAAAAAAGTGTATACCGCTACGGTATACACTTTTTTGCTTCTTTTTATTGGTTGGCCAGATTGATAACTTTCAACCCCTTCTTATAGGCATATTCATACGTTTTCATAGCGTTGCCCGCACGGGTAACATAACACAATGCCACGCACGCATGATCTACCATCCAAAAATTCCTTTTCGGAATATCATATCTTGTATAAAACGTGTTGCTGTTCGGATAAATAATATCTGCATAATACCTATCATGATTGTCTATTCTACGGGCGTGGTTATACGGTACATAAATAAGGCTTCCCTTAGCTTTTTTTACAGCCCGTTCGCATAACCAGTCGAAGTTACCCATCCCACCACTCAGAAAATATTGTATGTTATGTTCCATTAGCCTTTCTATCGTCTGATAGATGGCGTCCTCTATTCCCGGGCAATCTCTATGTCCAATAAAACAACAGGTGCTTTCTTTCGTCATTATATATATCCCTCCATAGCGTTACAATTTAATTCCGAAAAAGAATTATTTTAATTATAATTCTTTTTCGGAATTATGTCAATAATACTTAGCAATAAAATTCTAAATAAGAATTTTATTGACAGGGGTTCGGG
>CABSMD010000199.1 GCA_902478725.1 uncultured Clostridia bacterium | reverse complement strand
TTTTGAAGGAGCGCTTACAGGAGAAATATTGTACGAGGGTGTTCCAGTAAACAAATTGGAACAGTATGAGCTTAGTCGCAAAATTGGCACAGTGTTTCAAGATCCCCGTTCACAATTTTTTGCAGTAAACACAACGGACGAAGTAGCTTTCGGGTGTGAAAATCTTGCCTTTTCCACGGAGCGGATAAATCAGAACGTGGACGCCGCATTCTCCCGAATGAATATTGACGTACTGCGAGATCGGAGTTTATTTGGGTTATCCAGCGGCGAAAAACAGCGGCTGGCAGTTGCTTCTATCTATGCAATGGATACCGATGTCATTGTTTTGGACGAACCGACGGCAAACCTTGATGGAGAAACAATACAAAATCTCCGTGAGCTTTTATTTACACTAAAAGCCGAGGGGAAAACTCTCATTATTTCTGAACACCGCCTTTCCTGGCTTGTAGGAATTGCCGACCGATATGTATATATGCGCAAAGGGAGAATTGAAAAAATATGGAGTGCGGCGGAGGCTGCTTGCCTTTCGCCCGATGTGCTGCGAGAATACGGTTTACGCAGCATACAAAATGTGCTTTTTCCTACAAAGAAAACTCCTGCAAGGTCTGATGCAAACGAGCTGACGTGTCAAAACCTCTGTATTTACTACGGAAAGCAGGAAATTATCCATGATTTGAATTTTTGCTTTACATGGGGTGAAGAAGGTCGGATTATTGGAATTGTCGGTGCGAACGGTTCCGGGAAAACAACATTTTCTAAAGTGCTGTGCGGACTTATGGCACCGCGAACTGGGGAAATTCGTCTGAACGGCAAAAAAATGACCCATAGAGAGCTGCTGAAAAAAACATACTTTGTTATGCAGGACGCGGATTATCAGCTTTTTACGGAAAGCGTTACACATGAAATGGAATTGGCGGCACGAAAAAATAAGCAAAAAAACGTTCATGCTTCAAAAGAGGAAACAACAAACATTCTTGACAGGTTCGGCTTGGCCGAATATTCCGAAAGACACCCGCTATCCTTGTCCGGCGGACAAAAGCAGCGGGTCACGATTGCTGCTTCCATCGCTGCAAAATCGGATATTCTTGTTTTGGACGAGCCGACGAGTGGGCTTGACGGACGGAATATGCTCCGTCTAAAGAATATTCTGCGTGAACTGAAAAAACAGGGAATGCTGATTTTCATTGTAACCCATGACGCAGAATTTCTTGAAGGATTAACAGATGAATTACTGACTATTTCAAATAAGGAGGAAAACATGGACAAAAGAGAAAAACAGCAATCGCCTTTAAGGGGTATTTTGCAGTTTGCCAGTCAGAAGAAAGGGCTTTTGAGGATTTCTGTTATCCTTTCTGTTCTGTCCTCTGCGTTTGGTATGGTTCCATACGCTGCTGTAGCTGTGTTGCTTGGGAAAGCGTTAGACAATGCTTTGACCATAGAATGGGCAGTCAGCTTGACCTTGGTGGCTTTAGCAGGATATTTTCTAAAACACTTTCTATATTCAAAATCAACCCTATGCTCCCACAAGGCAGCGTATGAAATCATACAGAATATCCGCTGTGCAATTATGCGGAAGATGTCAAAAATGTCTATGGGGACAATACAGGAAAAATCTTCCGGCGAATTTAAGCAATTAGTCATTGATGATACGGAACGACTTGAAGGACAGATTGCTCATGCCATTCCCGAAATGACAGCAAGTATTCTCATTCCGATTTTTGTGTTTGCCTATCTGCTTTTTGTGGATTGGCGTATGGCGCTTGCTTCTCTTGCTCCTGCTGTTTTGGGAAATGTTATCTATTATAGCATGATGATAGGGCGCAGCGAGAGGATGAAAGAATATATGTCCGCGAATGGAGATATGAACGCAACCATTGTTGAGTATGTAAATGGTATGGAAGTTATCCGTATGTTCAATCAGACTGCTTCTTCGATGGGACGGTTTAAGGGAGCGGTATTGAAAGTGCGGGATATTACTACCGCATGGTATAAGCACTGCTATCCTTTTATGAGTATCAGTCAGGTTGTTATGCCCTCAACGATTGCATTTGTTTTGCCCGTCGGCGTTGTACTTCTTTCGGGTGGTACTACGACATTAAACGAGGTTATTTTATGTATTCTTCTCTCTATGGGGCTTGTTGGCTCTTTACAGGCAATGATTGAGTTTTGGCATGACATTGCCGCAATTTATGAGATACAGCCCCGTATTCTGGCACTTTTAGAAGCAAAGGAGTTGCCCGAGCCGATAGAAGCACAACACAGTAGCGGCAATGATGTGGAGCTGAAAGATGTTCATTTCAGCTACGGAGCAATCGAGGTTATCCATGGCGTTTCCTTTACGGCAAAGGCTGGGACAGTCACAGCATTGGTAGGTCCGTCCGGTTCGGGGAAATCAACTCTGGCAAAACTCATTGCCCGCTTTTGGGACGTGAGCGCGGGTGCGGTAACTGTGGGCGGCGCGGATATTCGCAATCTGCCGTTATCCGAGCTTTCCGAAAAAATCAGTTATGTTTCACAGGATAATTTTCTGTTCAATATGAGCCTGAGGGACAATATCCGAATCGGTAAGCCGGATGCTACGGATGCAGAAGTAGAACGGGCTGCGTCACTGGCGAGATGTGATGACTTTATTGCCCGCTTCCCTAAGGGTTATGATACCAACGCCGGGGATGCAGGTGCCCGCCTTTCGGGAGGGGAACGGCAGCGTTTGGCGATTGCGAGGGCAATTCTAAAGGACGCTCCGATTATTATTCTTGATGAAGCTACGGCGTTTACCGACCCGGAGAATGAAGATGAATTGCAGCAGTCCATTGACCATCTGACAAAAGGGAAAACGCTGATTGTGATTGCGCACCGCCTGTCCACTATCATGTACGCAGATAAAATTTTAGTGTTGGAGGATGGTGCGATTTCAGCGGAAGGAACCCATGAGCAGCTATTATCTTCTTCGCAGACCTATTTGGATATGTGGAAAGCCCATATATCGGCAATGGATTGGAGTATGAACAAGGAGGTGGAAATATTATGCTGAAAGTAATTAAACGAGTATTGCGTTTGAGTGGTGATTTGTCAAAGCGTATCTATGCGAGTTTTGTATTCAGCTTTATAGACTCAATTGTGGCAATGTTCCCTGTCGGGGCTGTGTTCTATACCCTCACAAAAATACAGAACAACAAAGCATTTACAGGGAATGACTGGCTTGTACTTTTTGGCATACTGTTAATCTCTCTTGTTGTCCGCATGGTGTTCAAATACTTAGTGTATAGCTTTCAAAGCACAGCGGGATTTGAGTTTGTTTCCAGAGAGCGAATTACGTTAGGAGATAAGCTGCGTAATGTGGGTATGGGCTTTTTCCATGAGCGAAATATGGGGGACATTACAACAACGGTTACAACTGACCTTAATTTTTTGGAAAACTACTCCATGCACCTTCTTGACCGTGTAACAACCGGAATGGTAAACATGGTGGTGACCAGCATATTCATTCTGATGTTTGACTGGCGGCTTGGTGTGATTTTTATTTTAGGTGTTCTCTGCTCGTTCCTGATTTATGGGCGTATGCAGGAAAAGGGAGAAGAACTGACTGCAAAACAGCGGCAGGTACAGGCTGCTTCTGTTGAGGCTACGTTGGAATATGTGCAGGGAATATCCGTCATCAAATCATTCAATATGGCAGAGAAAAATTTAAGTGGCATTGAAAAGGCTTATGAAAAAAGTATGGAAGCGTCTTACGCTCTTGAACGGGATTTCGCACCTATGAATGTGGCATATTCTATGGTTTTCCGTGTAGCTGCCTGCGCTATCATATTAGTATCACAGATTTTAGCTTTAGGCGGGGAACTGGATTTTTCAAGCCTTGCGGTTATCCTCATTGCTTCATTCTCTATTTTCAATTCTGTAGAGGTAATGGGGCAAATGACCGCCATGATACGCTCCATGGAAGCAAGCCTTGACCGTGTGGAACGGATTAAGGGAGAAAAGAATATTGATGACGGGGGCGGAGATATTTCCTTAAAAAGTTATGATATTGTCTTTGATCATGTTAGCTTCTCCTACGAACAGGGAACGAAAATTCTTGATGATGTCAGCTTCACCATTCCGCAGGGAGGAATGACCGCCATAGTCGGGCCTTCCGGCGGTGGAAAGACAACGATTACCCGTCTGATCTCCCGCTTTTGGGATATTCAAGGCGGTAGCATTACCATAGGTGGCAAAGATGTTCGGGAATTTACATCTGACAGCCTTTTGAAAAATATGAGCATGGTATTTCAAAATGTCTATTTATTCAAAGATACCATTGAAAACAATATTAAGTTTGGTTGCCCGGAAGCAAGCCATGAGCATGTTGTAGAAGCAGCTAAAAAGGCACGCTGCCATGACTTTATTTCCTTATTACCAGAGGGCTACAATACCATGATTGGAGAGGGCGGTTCTACTCTGTCCGGCGGTGAAAAACAGAGAATATCCATTGCCCGCGCCATGCTGAAAAATGCCCCTGTCGTCCTTTTGGACGAGGCCACCGCAAGCGTTGATCCCGAAAATGAAGTGTATTTGCAGCAGGCAATCAGCACTTTAGTAAAAGATAAGACACTGATTGTAATTGCACACCGCCTGTCTACCATTCGGGACGCAGAGCAGATTTTAGTCATCGACAACGGGAAACTTGTTCAGCATGGAAAGCATGACGAGCTTGTTTTACAGGAGGGTATTTATCAGAAATACTGGAATATTCGCCAGAACGCAAAGGCATGGAAAGTAGTACAGTAGATTATGATCCTCAATTCGTTAATCTGAAAGATTTTGCGAGCACCAATCCATGAGAAAAAAGTAACGGTGGGTAAGGATCGTCCCTTGCCCTCCGTTTTCCTGCACAAAAGTACAATTGCCTAAACCTTATCTAACAAACAAGGACTATATCTTTGTCTTCTGCTTCTTCACCGTATATGAGCATTGACTTTGCAGCCTTCAGC
>CABSMD010000198.1 GCA_902478725.1 uncultured Clostridia bacterium | reverse complement strand
AAGCGAAGAGAAAGATGATGTCCATAAGTATAGCGAGCATCGGATTGTGACACCACAATCCGAAAAGAGGTTAAATATAAATCCTTGGGCATCTTCCTTACGGAGGGTACCCCAAAGGCGCCACGCTTCATCAAAAAGGATGAAAAATTATAGAAAAAAGAGCAACCTTTTCTGGTAAAGAGACGGACACGGGAAGCGAGCTATGTAGTCCGTTCTGGCTGATGGTACGATATCCTTGTAAGAATACGTATAATTCACAAAAAATTCTTGCATTTTTAATAATAGTCTGCGTTGTGTTTGAGGCAGCGTCTGTGCTAAACTCATAAAAGCAAATTCATAGATACGTAAAAAAATTTAAGGAGTATGAAGTTATGTCAAGTAAAGTCAGATGTTGCGGTTTTTTCAATAGAAACATACGCAAGAAGTGGCAAAAGCTGCTGGGCGCTATCCTGTCGGTCGCAACGGCCGGCGGCACACTGCTTTCCGCCATTCCGATTGTGCAAGCGATTAACTCCGGAGCAGGCCAAGTGATAAACAAAGTGATATCAACAGACAGCATATCTGTAGCGCAAGGACTCGACTACGAACAGGTCTTGTTTAAAACTTCAGATGGGCGTACGGTCGCCGGTTTTATGCTGGACACAAACTATGGTGCGGAGGGCTCCGACCTGAAAATAGGCGTAGGGCTTCCATATGGTGAGACCGCATTTGGAATGCAACCGGTTTCGGAGCAGCTGCGTTATGCGACGCTCAACGGACGCAATGTTTTGGCGGGTGTAAATGGGGACTTTTACAACACGTCTACAGGTGAGCCTGAAGGAGTGGTTGTGCAGGACGGACAACAGCTGCATGCCTGGGACGAATCGGAGGCGACGGCACGTAAGCCATACCGCACGTTTTTCGGAATTCTTAAAGATGGAACAGCGGTAATGGGATACTATGAGGATTATCTCAAGTACAAAGACGAACTGCAGCAGGCCATTGGCGGAGATTTTATAATGGTAAAGGACGGCAAGATAACTGATTTTGCCGAAGGCGTCGGCGGTGTGGCCGGCACAAGTCTGTATGACTCTCCGAAGGAGCCTTACGCACGTACTGTCGTCGGCATCCGCGAAGACGGCTCTGTATTTATAATATGTGTAGACGGAAAACGCCCCGATACATATTCGGCTGGTCTTTCACTTACCGAGATGGCGCAATTGATGCTGGATAACGGCGCAGTGCAGGCAATGAACCTGGACGGCGGCGGTTCTGCTACCATGGTAATAAAAGATCCTCAGAGCTATGAATTCGCGGTCAAGAATTCACCTTCCGATAATACCAGCGGTCCAACGGGCGGGACGGAGCGCAGCGTGGCAAATTGCCTGTATTTCTATAACGACGATACGGCTGCGTTGCCCAGCGTTACGCTTGAAAAGGACGCCGACGGGTACTATTTAATAGACAGCCCAGATGACTTCGCGCAGATGAACTACGATCCTCTTGCAAACTATCGTTTATTCTGCGATATAGACGGTACAGGCAAAGCCGTAACGTCCGTTAAATCATTCAGGGGAACGTTTGACGGTAATGGCAAGACCATAAATAATCTTATATTCTCCGGTTCAGCCTCAAAGGGTTTGTTCGAATGCCTCGATGCCGGTTCCGAGGTGAAGGATCTGACCATTACGAATGCTGTGCTGATATCTACCGCGTCTGACGTAGGCATATTGGCCGGCTCGTGCCAGGGCAAGGTCAGCAATGTCAACGTTTCGGGAACCGTACAGGGGGCAAGTAATGTAGGCGGTCTTATAGGATACATATCCGGCGGATCCGTTGACGTAACAGACTGCCACGCAGTAGTCGATATAACAGCCACGGGGTCTTATGCGGGCATACTTATTGGAAATATTGAGGCGGATCTTGCCGGCGAGGTTGCACGCTGCTCCGCAAAGGGCTCTGTAAGCGGCATGACAGGCGTAGGCGGCCTTATAGGACAGGTACGCCATTCTCTTACTACCTATGTGCGAGACTGTATGACCACTGATGCCGTAGTGAAGGGAAACGGCGAAAATGCGGGTGGCATATGCGGCTCTTCCAAATGCCATGTCGAACGCTGCTTTGTCAAGGACGTAACCGTCATACAGCAGGCGCCCAACAACGGCAAGCAGTACAGCGCCTCTCTGTTGACCGGCTGGCAGAACTATAACGGCTCAATAATATCCAACAACGTGCTGTTCAGTGGTACGGTTACGGCCGAAAATGACGCGAACTCCCACAGGGTTACGCAATTCCAAAAAGGCGAACTCATAAACAACTACGCCGGCGAAGAAATAACCGTCAACGGCCAGACACGTAACGACGGCTCCGATGAGGCCAGCGAGGGCATAACGATGGCCGAAAGCGAACTTATGAAGCCGGAGTTGTATACCGAACTCGGTTTTGAATTCGGCGAGGATAAAGCATGGGTATGGGATTCACAGCATAACGTTCCCATGGTTAACAACAGCTCCTTTGAGATCCCTGCGCCTGGCGCTTCCGTCACGGGAGTTACCCTTGACAAAGCGGAGATTGAGCTCACGGTGGGGCAGAGCGATACGCTGACCGCTACGGTCAGCCCCGAAGACGCAGCCGATAAAACTCTGGCTTGGGCATCCAGCAACGGAAGCGTCGCCACTGTCGAAAACGGTGTAGTCACCGGAGTGGCAGAAGGTACGGCGATAATAAGCGCAACTACGGCGGACGGCAGCTTCCGGGCCGAATGCACGGTAATCGTCAAAGCCGAAGCGCCTTCAGACGAGAAGAAGCCTGAAAACGAGCAGAATCCCGGCACGGGAGATTTCAGAATGCTAGTAATCGGACTTGTGCTCTTCGCATGCACAGTAGCCACAGCCGCTGTACTGAGATGTAAGAGAAAAAGGACGATATAAACCGCAGACACGTCCGCAGCGGTGCGTCAAGAAGCAACAAAGGCTTCGCGGCGCGCCGCATATTTTATCGAAAGGTTAGTCTATTGAAGGAAACGGGACAAGGAGTATTACAGTTTTTCTATTAGGAGATAAATTATTTTGAAAAAAAGCTGTGTTTCAAATATTGCGTATGCGTTTAAAAAAATATGGAAATGGGACAAAGCTTTTTGTTTCTATTATTTTCCCTTTATTCCTTTGGCGATTCTATTACCTCTTGCGGCGGCATATTTTCCAAAACTTGTTATTAATGCTGTTGAGTCGCAGCAAAGCATACTTGAAATAACAATCATCATTGGTATTTATTTCGCCTCTTTATTTTTAATCCAGATCCTGAACGCTTTTTGTGATTCCCGGATTAAAATGCGGGATTATAATTTTTCAGCGATGTATCAATATGAGATTATTGGAAAGTTTATGCATACCGATTTTTCCAATACAGATCATCCGGAAAAGAACATTAAGTATTCATTGGCAATGGATGACGCGTGTTCCGGCTCTTGCGCGCCGGAGCTGATTTGGTCATCTGTCATCAATCTGATCATTAATTTATTTGGGGTTTTTACATATGGGAGCATTGTTGCTGCCTTATCTCCGTTGATATTGGCGCTTTTGCTCATATCTGCGTTGATTACATATCTAATTAGCCGATGGCAGCGGAATTATATTGAAAAACACAAGGAGAAATGGACTGAGCTTCATAGAAAAATTGGATATCTGAGCGGACTTTCCTCGAAATTCGAATATGCAAAAGATATCCGAATTTATCATATGCTGGGCTGGCTGGGAGGCCTGCTAACCGTTTTGCATAATGAACAGTTTATATGGACAAAAAAGGTAAGCATACGGTCTTTATGGGGCAGGTGTATCAGCGCCTTTTTTGCTCTTATAAGAGATGGCGCGGCCTATGCGGTACTGATTATCTCATTATATGACGGTAAAATCGATGCAGGTGATTTTGTTTTTTATTTCGGGGTTGTGGTTGGTTTTTCGGGATGGCTAAACGGCATTGCCGGTCTGGTGAATGATATTGTCAGTAAGAGTATAAAAATAGGTTACTACCGTGATTATTTTGCGTTGGAAGATCATTATAATCACGGGATCGGCTGCCGTCTTCCCGATGTGTCTGAATTGCCTGTTGAGATTGAATTTTGCGGTGTATCCTATCAATATCCATCTGCGGAGGGCGGGTTCTATGCTTTAAAAGATATTAACCTAACGATACACAAGGGCGAGAAGCTGGCGGTTGTCGGTACAAACGGCGCCGGTAAAACGACGCTGGTAAAATTATTATGCGGATTTTACTATCCAACCGATGGAGAAATCAGATTGAACGGCAGACCGGTCACCGACTATAATATCGAAAACTATTATACTTTATTTTCTGCAGTATTTCAGGATATCTATTTATTACCGGTTACGATAGCTGAATTTGTATCGTCGAGCGATTCTGCAATAGATCGGGAGCGAGTAAAAGAAGTACTTCGGCGGGCAGGTCTTGAGAGTAAAATAGAATCTTTGCCGAACGGAATTGATTCCAGATTGATGAAAGGGGTGTTTGAAGATTCTATTGCTTTATCTGGCGGAGAAACGCAAAAGCTCATGCTGGCACGGGCACTTTATAAGGATGCTCCTGTAATTGTGCTTGACGAACCGACCGCGGCGATGGATCCAATTGCCGAAAACGAGTTGTATTTGCAGTACCACAGTTTAACTCAAAATAAAACCTCTGTTTATATATCGCACAGACTCTCCTCCACGCAATTCTGCGATAGAATTATTTTTATGGAGAACGGTAAAATTATTGAAACAGGCTCGCATGAGGAATTAATAAAACTAGGCGGCAAGTATGCCAATATGTTTGCATTACAGGGACATTATTATAAAAAAGAAAGTGATGAGCATGATAAGGAGGAAGCTGCAAATGCCTAAGCGCAAAGTGCAAAATCCAAATATACGTGCCATTAAATTATGGCATAAGCTCTGCCCGGCGTATTTTCCCTTTATGATTATCCATTCGTTGTTTGCAAACTTATCTCCATATTTTAACATT
>CABSMD010000197.1 GCA_902478725.1 uncultured Clostridia bacterium | reverse complement strand
AACACGACGCGCGCCGAGGCCACCTCTGTTCTCAAACGTCTCCTTGATTTGTTCTGATAAATCCTTTCATTTCCTATAAATAGAACCGGCACAAGGGACGGGAATGAACCCGTCCCTTGTGCTTTTAAAAAAAACGTTGACAGGACAGAAAAAAGTCGATATAATAAAGAATAGATGAGAGAAGAATAGTCAGACGAGACGAGTGGAGGTTAAAAAAGATAATAGGTTTCCTCTGCCCATATTTTAAGGTCAGGGGTATTTTTGTATTTTGAGAAAAAAGGAGCGCAATTACAATGAAGATGCTGATGGGTAACGAAGCAATCGCCGAAGGCGCGATCGCCGCCGGCGTTTCTGTGGTGACGGGGTATCCCGGCACGCCGTCCACCGAGGTGCTCGAGACGGTCGCCAAACGTAACGACGGCAGTATTTATGTGGAATGGTCGGTCAACGAAAAGGCCGCCCTGGAGGTGGCCGCAGGCGCGGCTTATGCCGGGGCACGCAGCATGGTAACGATGAAACAGGTTGGCTTAAACGTCGCCTCCGACCCGCTGATGTCGTTGGTTTATGTGGGTATCAAGGGAGGGATGGTTGTGCTGGTGGCGGACGATCCCGGCCCGCTTTCCTCCCAAACCGAGCAGGATACCCGCCATTTTGGCAAATACGCAAACATCCCGGTTTTTGACCCCTCCTCACCGGAGGAAGCATACCAAATGGTTCAGGATGCGTTCGATTACTCCGAGAAATACGGGATCCCGGTATTTTTACGCCCGACCACCCGCATCTGCCACAGCTGCGCGTCGGTTGAGGCAGGAGTTTTGCGAAGCAAAATCTCCACCGACAGGGTTTGCGTTAGCAAATCCCGAGAGGTGGCAGAAGAACGGCGGGCCTGCGAAACCGAAGGCTTTGTGAAAAGTTCCAGGTTTGTGATCTTTCCCGCCCTGACGCGAAAGCGCCACGCTGAGATTGAAGAGCAGCAGGCGCAGATCGCAGGTGATTTTTCGGGGTACAGGTTCAATGAGCTGCGCGAATACGGTGCAAACGGCGCCGTAGAGACCGGCAACGGCAAAGGGAAGTCAAAACGGGGGGTGATCGCTTCCGGTATCGCCGCCGCCTACATGGGCGAGGTGATGGAACGCTATCAGCTCCCGGTCAGGTTTTTAAAAATTGCGACACCGTTCCCACTGCCGGATAAATTGATAGCCGGGTTTCTCGACGAGCTGGACGAGGTTCTGGTGCTAGAGGAACTGGACCCGGTATTGGAGGAAGGGCTGATTGAGATTGCCTACCGCCAAAACATCCATCCGGCAATCTTGGGAAAGAAAACCGGGCACCTGCCAAAGGTTTCGGAATACAGTTTTGAGATCGTGAAAAACGCGGTGGTCGCTTTTACAGGGATACAGCTTGCGCAGGATTACAGGGAGGCTCCCGCCGATTTGCCGGTTCGCCCGCCGGTACTGTGCGCCGGATGTCCGCACCGTGCGTCGTTCTATGCGGTCAAGCAGGCGATGAAGGGGGAAAAAGCGGTATTCAGCGGGGATATCGGCTGTTACACATTAGGAAACGCGATGCCGCTTGACATGTGCGATACCTGCTTATGCATGGGTGCGTCGGCCACCATTCCGCAGGGCTTGCAGCGCGCGGAGCCGGACGTCAAGCATTTTGGCTTCATCGGGGATTCCACCTTCTTCCACACGGGAATACCGGGCGTGATCAACGCGCTGTACAACGATACCGATATTACATTGATTGTGTTGGACAACGCAACCACCGCCATGACCGGACACCAGCCGCACCCCGGCATTGGAAAAACGATGATGCGCGGCATTTCTGAAAAGATCGATATTGCGACCGTTCTAAAGGGGCTTGGCGTCGGCTTTGTGGAAAAGGCAAATCCGTTCGAGCAGAAAACGGCAATTGAGGTGGTTCGCCGGGCCGCTGCACACGAGGGCGTGAGCGTGGTCATCTTTGAGGCCCCGTGTATCGCGCTGCTGCGTGATACGAGCCCCTGTACGGTGGACGACACCTGCAAAAAGTGCGGCAAATGCGCCCGTGAGATCGGGTGCCCCGCCATCTGCTTTGACGAAACAGGCAGGGCAGTGATCGAACCATCGCTGTGCACGGGTTGCGGCCTGTGCCGTTCGGTCTGTCCGTTTGGAGCAATCCGCCAGCCCAACGATCCGATTTAAAAAGGTTCTGTTTGAAAACAATATGATTTCTGTAAAATCTGGAGGAATGAGAGAGTATGGGATATGATATTTTAATCGCAGGGGTCGGGGGACAGGGAACCATTCTGGCCTCCCGCTTGCTGGCAAACGCCGCAATGGTGGCCGGTCGGTTCGTCCGCACCGGCGAAACGATCGGTATGGCGCAGCGGGGCGGAAGCGTGGTCAGTCACGTGCGCATCGACAGCAGGGAGGTAAGTCCCTACATCCCGCTTGGCAGCGCGGATTTGCTGATTTCGTTCGAATACGCCGAGGCGGCGCGTAATTGTAACCGTTTAAAGCCGGACGGCAGGATGCTGGTGAACACCCAACGGGTTTACCCGACCACTGTGACCTCCGGCGGCGCGGTATACGACGAGGAAAAGATGGCGCCCTATATGGACGGCGCTCTGATGATCGACGGTTACGGCCTGGCGCAGCAGGCCGGCAGCGTGAAGTCGGTCAACGTGGTGCTGCTGGGAGCGGCATTGGGCGCGGGATTGCTGCCGTTTACAAAAGACGATATACGCGAGGCGATCCGCCAGTCGGTACGCGAGGCGTTTTGGGAACTGAATTTCAATGCATTGGAAATGGGGTGCGAATATGCTCGCAAAGCTGCAAAAAACCTATGAATACACCAAAAAGAACAGCCCGTTCTACCGGGAGAAGTTTAAGACCTACGCCCCTGTAAGCTCGATGGAAGAGTTTGAACGCCTGCCCTTTTCGGACAAGGCGGAGCTGCGGCTGGCGTACCCGCTTGGGCTTTTGTCCGTCCCGCAGCATGAGGTGGTACGGGTACACTCTTCCTCCGGCACGACCGGAAGCCCGGTTATCATGCCGTACACCAAGCGGGACGTGGAGGACTGGGCGGTCCAGTTCGCGCGCTGCTATGAAACGGCAGGGGTGACGGCGGACGATGTGATCCAGATCACGCCGGGCTACGGCCTGTGGACAGCCGGCATCGGTTTTCAGGCCGGTGCGGAGCTGTTGGGGGCGCTGGCGATCCCAATGGGCCCGGGTAACACCGAAAAACAGCTCCAGATGATGCAGGATTTACATACGACGGTGCTTGGTTCGACCTCCTCCTACGCCCTGCTGTTGGCGGAAGAGGTGCAAAAACGCGGTCTGGCGGATAAAATCTCGCTCAAAAAGGGGATCATCGGCTCGGAACGCTGGGGCGACGGGATGCGCGCGCGGATCCGCGACGAGCTCAGTATCGAACTGTTTGACATCTACGGGCTGACCGAGGTCTATGGCCCGGGCATCGCGATCGACTGCCCCTGCCACGAGGGGATGCATTACTGGGACGATTACCTCTATTTTGAAATCATCGACAGCCAGACCGGGGAGGTGCTTCCCGACGGCGAGTGGGGCGAGCTGGTCATCACGACACTTAAAAAGGAAGCCGCGCCGCTGGTGCGCTACCGGACGCATGACCTGACCCGCAAGATTCCGCACAAATGCTCCTGCGGGGCGGATTACCCGATGATCGACCGCATTTTGGGGCGCACCGACGACATGGTAAAGGTCAAGGGGGTCAACATCTATCCCAGCCAGATCGACACGCTGCTGTCGGGTATCGAGGGCGCAAGCTCGGAATACCAGATGCACATCGAGCATGTAAACGGCAAGGACCGCGTTACCTTAAAGGCGGAATGCTGTCCAGGATGCGATTGCGCAAAACTGGAGGAGGAGCTCTCCCGGCAGTTTAAAAACCGGATCGGCATCTCGGTGCGGATCGACTTGGTGGAACTTGGCGGCCTGCCCAGAAGCGAGAAAAAGACGGTGCGAATCTATGATTACCGGGAAAACTAATGGGTATACCGGCAACACGACGGGCAAAGCCGGCCGGGTGCCGGAGGAAAAAGAAAAGAAGAATCAGACGACGCGCCAGGCAAGGCCGGGCCATCCAGTGATCCATACGCTGGAGCCGGTCTACGACTGCAACGCACGGATTTTGATCCTGGGGACGATGCCGTCGCCAAAGTCGCGGGAATACGGTTTTTACTACTCCCATCCGCAGAACCGGTTTTGGCCGGTGATGGGAGAGTTGTTCTCCAGTACACCCCCCGCCACGCGGGAGGAACGGATCCGCTTTTTGCACAGCAATCGTATCGCGCTGTGGGACGTGCTGCACTCCTGTCAAATTGCCGGCGCGGACGACGCGAGCATCCGCGAGCCGGTCGCAAACGATTTTACCCCTATTTTTGAGGCTGCGGATATACGAGCCGTCTTTACCACCGGCGCTACGGCGACCAAGCTATTCAACCGGCTATGTAGCGAAAAAACGGGACGGGAAGCCGTCTACCTGCCCTCTACAAGCCCCGCCAACTGCCGCCACTACTCATTTTCGAGCCTTGTGGAGGCTTACAGGGCCATACTTGTATATCTATAATAGATATATCAAAATGTCGATAAATCGGACCCGACCGAGCTGAAAGTGAGGGATGCTTCTTGACGGAAAGTCAAGAAGCTGGAACTGGAAAGAAATTATAAATTAAAATTCAGGGAGTACAAAATGCGTGAATTAACAGGCAAAGATTATGAACTCATAGTAGAGGCGCAAAAAGCAATACATTTAAACTATGATGAAGAAAACTATAATCATACGGTAGGAGCAGCAATCCGATGTAAAAGCGGAAAAATATACATTGGTGTAAATGTTTACTCTTTGCATGGGGCCTGTGCAGAGCAAGTTGCGATAGGAACTGCTATTACACATGGAGAAAGAGATTTTGAAACAATCGTTGCGGTTCGCGGAAAAGATGGCGAAGAAATCATACCGCCATGCGGAAACTGCCGTCAGATATTACA
>CABSMD010000196.1 GCA_902478725.1 uncultured Clostridia bacterium | reverse complement strand
GCGTGGTTCTCACGCGGCCCTACCCATTGCCTGCGACGCTTTTAACGCTCGGACTTGGAAACCCCGGAAAAAACGGAGCTTCGTTTAGCTATAAGGGAGTATCATTGTCGCTACCTCCGCTGTTTAAGAGCTGCCTTGCCCTCGGCCCGGTGGTTCTCGCTCTCTCATAAGATATGAGGTCATGGCGCACCACGCCGATGCGGAAGTTGCAGAATGTGTCCGCTGCCCTATGATGCGCCGCCGTTATCTTGCGGGCATTTTTGTCAAGGAACTGTGACGCCACAGACCTTTTGCTGGCGGGGAAAGGGTAAGCCGCTGCATCCAGCCGGGCGGTTATCGTTAAACTTTAACGATAGCTTGGATCAACCTGATTTCTAAGCACCGTTTCATGTACTCGTCCACACACAAATGAGGATAGCCGTCCTCGTCATAGAGCGTCCGGGTACACAGACAATTCATGTAATTGTCATAGTACCGAAGCAACCGTTCTACGGCTTGGGGATCGCCTGCACGGGCGGACACATACACTGAAAGGGGCAAAGGCTCTTTGCCTTTGTAGGCAGGTTCTTTCATCCGCGTCAACCTCCTTCCGGCATGAGCGCCATCAATTTTACACGCAACTCTTTCAGTGTCTTTGTCCTGTGGCGCTGGACGGCGCTGCGGGACATCCCTGTGAGGCTGGCGATCTCGCCGTCTGCCATATCCAGTACGCAGTACAGGATCAAAATGCTTTGTTCCTGTTGCGGCAGGTTGGCAAAAGCGTCGGCCACAAGCTCGTTGTCGATATGTAAATCGTACCCATGAGAGCTAAACACAAAGCTGTCACTGGGATAGCGGTCTACGGTGCAGAGCTTGTCCAACTCATGCTGCGGCAGGTCGCTGAACATCGTTTCACGATCTCTTTGACGCTTCATATTCCGCAGATAAGCCCGTGCCTCATTCTTCAACACTTTTTTGCAAAAGGCATCGAACTGGCCTTGTCCATAGTCGCGGGGGATAGCTTCCATCATTTTCACCCCCTTTCTGTTGGGGGATTGGGTGGTTCTCTCCCTTTCCGCTACTACTAATCCTGCGATACCCTTTGCTGCCCGCTGCACGCCTCCTTTTTGGACTTTTTTTTGAAAAACTTCCAGAGCAAATTTGAAACCGCAGAAATGACAAAATTCGCCCGACAGGTCGTAGACCCACCGAGCGAAAATGAAAGCAATATGAAGTTTATTTACATTGTATAGTTCATACTGTTGGCCGGAGCTGCCCCCTGTTGGGTATAGGCTTTTTTTAACAAGCTATGCCTTTGAAAAACAGGACATATCAGCATGGCGGCTCCCTCCGTGGGCCGCCGATCCTGTGCCGGGCAAAGAGAAGCGGCGGCCTTGATTACTCAAAGCCGCCGTTGGTCGTATGGGCGCGTCAAAAGGGCTGCTGGGCGACGGCTTTTTTTCTTTGCCGTCGTCCGGCAGCTATTTCAACATATTATGTCCGAAAGAAGTCGTTACGCTTTAATGTTTCCTTTCTTCCTTATAAGAACTGTCCCCGTCATAGTAGCTGCAAGACTGGCTACTATATGACTAACCAGTACCGCAACCCAAATCCCGTTTAGGCCAAATCCCAAATAAGATAGCAAATAGGCCAAAGGCATCCGAACCACGATATAATAGAAAATCATCAAGAACATACTTATTGACGGTTTTCCCATGCCGTTAAGCGCACCCAAATAACAGTTTGTGACTGTGTTGAGAACATACCCGATGCTGACAATCAGGAAATATGTACCGACAATGACCGCGACATCGCTGCTCCTGACGAACAGGCCGGAAAGCTGTTTGGAAAATCCAACCACCAGAACAGAGAGGATCACAAGCAGGCCACACCCATATCCCAAAGCGCATTTCAAATAGTCTTTTGCTCGATCATATCGCGCTCCACCAGCGCATTGGCCGATGATTGTAGTTAAAACCATGTTCAGAGCCATAGCCGGATAGAACAGGATAGTTTCCAGTTTTCCCGTTACCCCATAAGCCGCTATTGCCGTTACACTATATGTACTAACGAGTGCCGTAAGGGAAGTTGTGCTGATTGCTGGAATACTTTGCTGAATTACAGAGGGAATTGCTTTTTGAATCAGCAGCAGGACATCACTGCAATTAAAAGCAGAGATTTTGAATGTAAATAACTTTTTCTTTTTCAGATAGGTCAGCATAAACAGCAGGCAAATCATCTGTGAAAGCAATGTCTCAACCGCGGCACCCTGAAACCCGATGAAATGAATAAAA
This sequence comes from uncultured Clostridia bacterium, assembly GCA_902478725.1. Taxonomy (GTDB): domain Bacteria; phylum Bacillota; class Clostridia; order HGM11514; family HGM11514; genus CABSMD01. Next base: position 2,784 of record CABSMD010000196.1, on the reverse strand, counting down.
ACAGGATCAAAGACGGCGTTCAAAATGGTTGATACCAGCATTGCAACAGCCTGAAACATGGAATTACCAAAGCTACGCAAAACCGCAGTGAAATACAAGTAGAGGTAAACTGCCAGATAGCCAAGGATATAAATTGCCAAATAGCTGTATGCCATATCATAAGTTTCGGCAGGAGTGTTCAAGGCTTTCAAAATTCCCGGAAGAAAAATTTCAAGCAAAATGGTGACAAGTAGGGAAAATGTCACTGCTACGCAGAACGATGTGGCTATCAAACTTTCGGCCTTTTTCTTATCCTTTGCACCAATGGCTTGGGAGATCAAAATAGACACACCGTTTGTTGCTCCCATTGCAACAGAAGTCAAAATTAAAATGATAGGGGTAGAATTTGTTAAAGCGGCATAGGCCGTTTCACCGAGCAGATTTCCGATCCACAGACTGTCTACAAGGTTATACATCATATTAAGGAACATGGCGGCAATCATCGGCAGCGCCATTGCCATAAGGCAACGCTTTGTGTTACCACCTATAAAATCAATTTTCGTTGGCATAAATAGTCTATCCTTTCCATAGATAATGAATGAACAACATTCATATTGAAGCCCAAAATAAGCACCGCTGTTTGCGGCACGCTTAGTTGAATGAAAGCTATTCATTTCCTGCTTTTTGAAAATCCCCCGTCCCAAAACGGGGGATCATCTCAAAGGTGAAGTGCAAATATGAGAAATTCACGAATCCGTTTGGATTTATCTTCTTGTGTAAGATCGTCTGCCAGTAGAATACCAAGCTGCCCATATACGCAAAATGTCGCGGCGGCCTGCAAATCATCGAAATGGATTTCACCTTTTTGTTTGGCACGTTGCAGCAGTTTTTCTACAAGTGGCACCAACTTCTCACATACCTTGAGGGCAAGCTGATCGTGAAATTTTCTGTTCTCCATTCCGTGAAAAACAGAATAATATTTTGTGTCCTGTTTTTCCATAGTGGCAGGCATTTCTTCAATAATCTGACGTAAGGTTTTGCGGTCGTCTGTTTCGGCATATGCAAATTGCTCTACCAGCACATCGGCATATTGTTCAATCGCGCTGTCAAATAAAGCCTCTTTGGACGGAAAATAGCGATAGCACAAACCTTGTGCCACACCGATGGCTTTTGCTATATCTGTAATTGAGGTTTTTTCATAACCGTTTTCCCCAAACAATTTGAGGGCAGTGTCTAAAATTTCCTGCTTGCGTACTTCCGGCTCTTTTGTAATTCGCATAGTTTTGAGCCTCCTTTTTTTTATCATATCACCCCCACACGAAAAAATCAATGAGTGAATATCAATCATTTTTCGCCCATAGCAATACACGCAGTATTTCCAATCTGCTCCCACGATACATTGCGAAAATATTTTGAAAGCATAGAAACAATTTCTGCTTCGGAGTAAATCTTGACATCCCCCTCTTTGCTGTGGCGCATATAGAAATTCATAATGATGCGTCCTACAAGTGGCTGCCAACAATCGCCCATTAGGAACGTGCCGCCGGGTTTCAATACCCGGTGTACTTCTCTTAGGACATTCATCGGAGCTGGATAATGATGAAACGAATCATTGCAATACACGACATCAAAGGTATTGTCCGGGAAAGGGAGTGCCTCACTATCTCCCAACAACAGTTTCACTTGCTCCGGTAGCTTCGACTTTGCAACATGAAGCATTTTTTCTGATAAGTCAATTCCGTATAATTCTTTGCCAACATCTTCTTGCAAAATAAGTTTCAACATCTCGCCAGTTCCGCATCCTAAATCAAGGGCAGATTGGAATGGAATATGCGACAGCTTTTCCAACAGGACAGGATAAAGGGATCGGGCGTGCTGGCCCTTAATATCTTTGTCATAGGTAGCAGCTTGTTGGTTAAAGGCTGCCTTTGAGTTTTCTTTTGCAGTATTCATGGCATTGACCTCCTTTCCATCTATCAGTATAGCACCATTTTCTGAAATGTCAATGAATGTTATTCATTCAATTATATGAATTATAAAGTTTAATCTACCTGCATATAGCAACATTCCATCGGGATACTATGAACTATACAATGTAGATGGGTGATGTTATATGGCGAAAGTTGAAGATTGCCCCGGCTTTGAAACTTTCGGCGCAGATGTGAAAGCTGCGCGGAAAGCAAAGCACCTGACGCGCAAGGTGCTGGCCGAAATAGTGGGAATTGAATGGCGCTATCTTGCCAATATTGAAAATAAAGGCACGATCCCCAGCCTCCCGGTTGTGATCCAGCTTATCAAAGTCTGCGGGCTTCCCGTGGAGCAGTATTTCAACCCGGAAATCATACGCGGGGACAGCGAACAGCGGCAGCGGGTCAGCCACAAGCTGAAACTTTGCCCGGAACACTATTTGCCAGTCATTGAGGGCGCAATCGACGGGGCGCTGAAAATTGAACAATCAGCGAAAGAAACGGGGGATGTGTGAAAGCATCCTCCGTTTTCCGTTTTGCCAGAGGGCCGCAAGGCTCTCTTATTTTTTTGCCCTTTTTTCAGAGAAATCCCGTATTTTGCGGGTAGTTGGACGTGTTGGGAGCGTTTTAGTAGCGGAGAAAAAGAAACGTAGCAAGCATAGGAAGTGTAGCCACACTTCCGAAAACCGGCCCGCCCCTGTCCCTGCGGGCCGTGGCCGGTTGCTTGTTGGGGAAAGCCCCAAACCCCTGTTCAGAAAGGACGGTGAATGAATGGCAAACCGAACACGAAACATTGTGCTGCGCGTCCCTGTGACGTCGGAAGAACGGGCCTTGATCC
>CABSMD010000195.1 GCA_902478725.1 uncultured Clostridia bacterium | reverse complement strand
AATATAATGAGTAATATTACAATTGAATTACTGGGGCAAACGTGTTATTATATTATCCATTGGATACAAATGTATTTGACTGGAGGACACCATGAAGAAGGATAAATACTTGCTGGTGGATTCGAGTATACTCCCGGATATATACCACAAGGTAATTGAGACCAAACGCCTGCTCAACAGTGGGAAATGTTCTTGTGTGTCCGACGCGGTTAAGCGGACGGGAATCAGCCGGAGCGCATACTATAAATACAAGGATTTTGTTTTTCCATTCTATGAAATGTCAAAGGAAAAGATTCTTACCTTATACATCCTGATGGAAGACAGACCGGGCATACTGTCCGATTTTTTAAATACGCTGGCACGGGCCGGGGCAAATATTCTGACCATTAATCAAAATATTCCGGACAACGGCGCAGCAAACATTACTGTATCGATCCAAACCGGCAACCTCAAGACGGATATAGAAACCCTGCTGGAGAAGATACGTAAGCGCGACGGAATTCTTAAGGCAGGGTTTGTCGCAAAATCATAAAAATTGAAATATAAGAAATTAATCTGGAGGGATACAATATGATAAATGTAGCTATTTTGGGGTATGGAACGGTTGGTTCCGGTGTTTATGAGGTGATACTCAACAACAATAAAAAACAGAAGGCTGAGGAGAAGAAGCTTACGGTAAAACGGATATTGGATATTCGTGATTTTCCGGAGCTGCCGCACCGCGACCTGTTTACAAAGGAGTATTCCGATATTGTCAACGATCCACAAATCAATATTGTTGTTGAGGTCATGGGTGGAGAACATCCGGCCTATGAGTTTACCAAACAGGCGCTCGAAGCAGGCAAGCATGTGGTTACCTCCAACAAAGAGCTGGTGGCCAAGCACGGGGCGGAGCTGCTCAATTTGGCAAAGCAGAAGAATGTCAATTACATGTTTGAGGCCAGCGTAGGCGGCGGAATTCCTATCATCCGGCCGCTGAACCAATGTCTGGCTGCAAACGAGATATACGAAATCATCGGGATTTTAAACGGCACAACCAACTATATCCTCTCGCAGATGATCAACGAAGGAAAGAGCTTCGAGACAGCACTGGCGGACGCACAGGAAAAGGGCTATGCGGAACGGAATCCGGACGCTGATATTTTAGGAATCGATGCCTGCCGAAAGATAGCAATATTGGCTTCACTGGCCTGTCACAAAAACGTCGATTCGGAACTGGTCCATACCGAGGGAATCACCAAGATCACGCTGGAGGATGTCTCATTTGCCTCTAAGATGGGCAGCGTCATCAAGCTGTTGGGCGTTTTTAAGCGCGTAGAAGACAAGATCGCTGTGCGGGTGTCTCCGATGCTGATACCAAAGGATCACCCTCTTGCAGGCGTGGAGGACGTGTTTAACGGCATTTTTGTAAAAGGGAACGCAATTGGGGATTTGATGTTTTATGGCCGCGGCGCCGGTAAATTTCCGACCGCGAGCGCGGTGGTGGCTGACGTCATCGATATTTCACGCAATATCGACCGCAACAAGCCGCTGATCTGGAATGTGACCAATGAAGACTTCATCATGGATTACAACGAGGTTGCTGTAGCCTATTATGTCAGGCTGCAGGTAAATGGCGACGTAGAGGATACGGTCAACACTGTATTTGGATCTTGTGAAATCATTGAGAAGCAGGATGAGGTGGCATTTCAGACGCCGGTTGGAAAGGATGGGGAGTTGATGGATAAGATCAACGCCCTGCCGGGCAAGAAAGGCGTGGTAAAGGTATTGTCCACCATCCGGGTTTTGACGGATTAACTGATAAAAGGAGGAACTGTTTTGGGACTGATTGTAAAAAAATTTGGCGGCACGTCGGTTGCGGATGCGCAGCGGCTTAGAAATGTCGCCCAAAGAATCGTTCGTACTTATGACGAAGGGAACAATGTAGTGGTAGTCGTGTCAGCCCAGGGCGATACGACGGATGAACTGATAGAAAAGGCAAACGAGGTCAACGCCAACCCATCCAAACGTGAAATGGACGTGCTGCTTTCCGCTGGAGAACAGATTTCTATGTCGCTTTTGGCCATGGTTCTTGAAAATATGGGCTATCCTGTGGTTTCCCTGACTGGATGGCAGGCCGGTTTCTTGACCGATTCACATTACGGCAGCGCCAGAATCAAAACCATCAATACGGAGCGTCTGCACACCGAGCTGGACAAACACAACATCGTTATCGTGGCAGGATTTCAGGGATTGAACCGGTACGACGATATCACAACGCTCGGACGGGGTGGGTCGGATACCTCCGCGGTCGCGCTGGCGGCCTCGCTGGGAGCTGATTTATGCGAAATCTATACTGATGTAAACGGAGTTTATACGGCTGACCCTAGAATCGTAAAAAACGCGCAAAAGCTGGATGAGATATCCTATGACGAAATACTGGAACTGGCCAGCCTGGGTGCAAACGTATTGCACAACCGTTCGGTGGAAATGGCTAAAAAATATAACGTGAATCTGGAAGTGAAATCAAGCTTTGAGGACGTACCAGGAACAATTGTGAAGGAGGCAAGCACTGTGGAAAAGATGCTGGTTAGAGGGGTAACGAGGGACAATAACATTGCAAGGATCGCCTTGATGGGACTGCCGGATGAGCCGGGCAAGGCATTTAGTATATTTACATTGCTTGCTAAGAAGAATATCAATGTGGATATTATTTTACAGTCGATTGGAAGAGGGAACACCAAGGACATCTCTTTTACAGTGTCTAAGGATAATCTGGAACTCGCTCTTTCACTTTTAAACGAAAATATGACCCGGCTGGGCGCACATGAAATCACGCATGACGACGAGGTTTCTAAGGTGTCGATCGTTGGTTCCGGCATGGTGAATAACCCGGGCGTCGCCGCGCTCATGTTTGAGGCCTTGTATGACGCAGACATCAACATCCAGATGATCTCAACCTCAGAAATCAAGGTATCGGTACTGGTTGATAAAAAGTATGCGGAAAAGGCGGTCAACGCCATCCACGACAAATTTAAATTATAATGTAAGCAACTTTGGTTTCGACAGGAAAGTATTTGCCGGTATAGAAATTTAATTCAGGGAAAAGGGAGTTGCTCAGTAACAGTAAAATTTATGGTATAATAAAAGAAAGAGCCTCTTTGGAATTTTACAAACTCCATAGAGGCCCTTCTTATCTTACGCTTTATTATTTCATGCCATTTTCATAGGATTCAATCATCTTTTTAACCATCTGTCCGCCGACAGAACCAGCCTGACGAGAAGTTAAATCACCATTGTATCCCTGCTTCAGGTTAACGCCTACTTCGCTAGCTGCTTCCATCTTGAACTTATCAAGCGCTTCCTTAGCCTGAGGTACCAGAGTTTGGTTTCTAGACATTCTTAATCACTCCTTCATAATATTGATTGTTTTGCTTGGCTTACAACCATATTTTGCGTCAAACACTCAATATTATTCAGGTATTAATTTAATCAGTTACCAATGATATCCTCTTCATCTTTTTCGGATTTATGGCTGACGCATTCCATCTTTGAAACAGACACTTCATAGGCGGTTTTGTTCACCAATTCGTTTTCACTGATCTTTTTTTGATATTCACGGCTTTGTACCCGTCCCCAAACTTTGATATTATCACCGACCTGCAGATCGGCCGCAAAACGCGCGTTGCGCCCCCACGCAATGCAGGGGATATAATCAGATTTGTTGTATTGGCGGTTAACGGCCAGCAAAATATCGGTGATTTCGCGCCCGAAAGGGGTAGTCCGGTACGCCGGCAGCTTACAGACAAACCCGTTCAAATAAATATAATTTAAGTTTTTGTCGAGTTCTTCCTCCTCGGCCGGCAGAATGTCCTTTGCAAATACGGTAAGGATCAGCTTTCGTTCACTGCTGGAATAATTGTTATAGGAACGGAACTGTCCTTTGATATGTACGACATCACCGATATGTAAGGGGAGACCGCTTAACAGGCGCTCCGAAATGGTTATCAGAATAAAATCGGAAATTTCACTTAACCGTTTTACGTTCAGCACAAAGGAGTAAAATCCTTCACCATAAACCTCATGACTGAACTCCAGTTCTGATTCGACGCGGCCCAGGACTTCAACTTCATTGTTCTCTAAATTATTTATACACAACGTTTTCACGCCCCTTTGTAAATTATATTTAGAAATATATTCAAAGCGGTATGCGAATATGCGTGGTTTAGATAATCTTTTCCCCATAACAGAGCAAGGCAACGCAAAGCGAGGCCAGCATGGTATATAAATCTCCCCGGCTGTGCCTTACGGGGAACTCTTGCGGGCCAATGAGCGCTCCGTTCATATCCTCGATATTCCTTTGGATGCAGGCGACAAAATCTTCATCTGTGATACTGGAAGCTGTCAGGGTGCTCTTGGCATTCAGTCCATAGGTAACCGCAGGCAGTCTGCGGTGAACAGGCATCTCTAATGGAATATCGTTATTGATAATCATAAAAGCATGGTCTGGAATATCATCCCATTTGCAATCAAACAAAAGGATTGCGGTATCCTGACCAATGCAGATGGCACCGTCTTCCATGACAAGATTTGTGTCGATATCTTTTTCTTGAAACAGGCCGGAAAGGGTACTTAGCACATTGGTCGGTTCCAGGGGAGAGGGAAGGTATATCTGGTTCATAAAAACACGGCTCCTGTTCTTTTCAAAATAAGTAAATTTAGTTTTGGCTTAATCCTTTTTATTTATGTATTTTAGTCTACCGATGTCGTTTCGCGGATCAACGGCACCTGTTTGCCGGTGCTGTCGATTTTAAAATTGTCTTTTAAAATGATTTCCGATACCGGGACAATCGTATAATTTTGTGCCTGCAAATCCTGAATGATCGCAGGCAGCGCCTCCGGTGTATGCTTGGCAGCGTTATGAAACAGAACGATTGAACCGCTTGTTACCTCACTCATCACACGCCTGCGGATTTCATCCGCCGAAAGATCTTTCCAGTCTAGACTGTCAACATTCCACTGGATGGTATAATACCCCATGTCACGCAAAGCAGACACGACGGTATCGTTATAGTCCCCATATGG
>CABSMD010000194.1 GCA_902478725.1 uncultured Clostridia bacterium | reverse complement strand
GTGCTAATCACGTGATCGCCCGCGCGGCAAATATTAAAGATAGAAGTCAGAACGGCCGCCTGGCCGGACGAGGTCATCATGGCGCCTACCCCGCCTTCCAGTGCGGCGATTTTTTCTTCTACGGCTGCAACAGTAGGGTTGGCCAAACGGGAATAGAAAAAGCCCTCTGCCTGCAAATCAAATAATTGTCCCAGCGTATCAGCGGAATCGTATTTAAATGTCGTGCTTTGATAGATCGGCAGTACCCGCGGTTCGCCGTTTTTTGGCTGATAGCCTTCCTGAACGCATTTTGTTTCAATATGTTTCAATCCAAATCACCTCTTGCTCATTTTCTTATAATCATAACACTTTACAGACCTGCCTGTCAATTCTTTTGCATGTCATGCGAAAATATATGGAAAAATAATTGTAAAAGTCAGAAAAAACTATTGATTCTTTTGCTAAAATGCCATAGAATATTGTAAGAATTAACTTTATAGTATCCTCACAATATGAACACACTAAAAGCGGTACTGAATGACAAAAAGGAGTTATTCTATGGCGAATAAGCTGTTTGCAGCAATAGATGTCGGTTCTCATGCCATTGGCATGAAGATTGTGGAGATCAAACCGGATCATAGTATTTCCGTTTTAGAGCAGGTACACCAACCCGTAAGTCTTGGGCGCGATACCTTTGCCAACGGCAAACTCAGCCCGGAGACGGTTGATCAAACCTGTGAAATTTTAAATGGCTTTGTCAAGCTCATGAACGACTATGGGGTAAAACACCACCGTGCTGTGGCGACCTCTGCCATTCGGGAGGCTGGCAACAAAAGTTACATTCTGGATCGTATCAAAAATGCGACCGGGCTGCACATTGAGGTAATCACCAATTCGGAGGAACGTTTTTTTACCTATAAAGGGATCGACAGATACTATCCCAAATTTAAAAACCTGCGGCAGGAAGGCGTTATCATCCTGGATATCGGCTCCGGCAGCGTACAGATTACCGCCTTTGCGGGGGACAATATGCTCTTCTCCCATAATTTGAAGGTCGGTTCTCTTCGTGTGCGTGAAATTTTGGCGGATCTGGAAGGGCGGACATTGGATTTCCCCAAAATTTTAGAGGAATATTTAGAAAGCTTTTTTGATGCGCTGCACCTTAATGTAAATAACGAACCGTTTACCAATTTAATTGTGGTTGGTGCTGAGATTCCATTTATCAGCGCAATCTGTAACAAGTCGCGCCAGCGCGACAAATTAAGTAAAATCAGCAAAAAAAGCTTTGATGCGTTGTATTCCGAATTGCTGTATAAACAGACGCAACGGCTGGTGGAGGACTATGGTATTGCCTATGACAGCGCGGATATTATTCTTCCGTCCATGATGATTATCAAAAAATTTATGTCCTATACCAAAAAACAGGGCCTTCTAACGCCGATGATTTCGGTCGGTGATGGGATCATTGCCCAGCATTGCGGCCGGGAAGAGGATGCGTACCGTGAAAACGGCCGGGATATTATTTCTTCTGCGCGGATGCTGGCGGAGAAATATCACTATGACAAAGCACACTCTGAGGATGTGGAAAAGAAAGCGCTTGCCATCTTTGATGCATTGACGGGGGTGCATGATCTCAGTAATACAGAGCGTTTGCTGCTGATCCTGGCGGCAATACTGCACGACGTGGGCAAATTTGTAAATATTGATAAGCATTATGAGTATTCTTATGAAATTATAGTAGGCTCCGACCTTTTGGGACTTTCCAAGAGTGAAAAGCGGATTGCCGCTAATGTTGCCCGTTATCACAGTACCAAGCTGCCCGCCCGTGCCGAGGTGGGGGTGAGTGCGAGAGAATGGCTCATACTGTCAAAGCTTACTGCAATTTTGCGGCTGGCAGATGCATTGGACAAGAGCCATAAACAAAAAATTATGGATATTTCGCTCGAATTGGACGGTAATAAGCTGTATTTGTATGCTTATTCCAAAAAAGAAGTGCTTCTGGAGCAGTGGTCGTTTGAATCCAATACCGATTTTTTTGTGGATGTTTTTGGTTTGGAGCCGGTCTTTAAGCATAGGAGGGTGATCCGATGACCAATTTTATCAACCGTGAGCTTTCCTGGCTGGAATTTAATATGCGGGTGCTGCAGGAGGCAAAAAGCGGCCAAAATCCGCTTCTGGAACGGATCAAGTATTTGTCAATCGTAAGCTCGAACCTGGACGAATTTTTTATGGTGCGTGTTGCCTCTATTCAGGATCAAATCAATGCCGGTTATGACAAAAAAGACCCATCCGGTCTGTTGCCCGAAGAAGTTATGAAGCAGATATCTGCCCGGGCGCACAGTATGGTGGGGCAGCAATATAAGGTTTTCAATCAAATTTTCGAGTCATTTCCAGAGGATTTAAAGCTTCGTATCGTGAAAACGAATGAGGTGACAGGTGAACAGAAAGACTTTTTAGGGGAGTATTATATCAACAATCTCTTTCCGGTGCTGACGCCGATGGCGGTGGATTCCTCCCGTCCTTTTCCGTTGGTACGCAATAAAAGTATCAATATTGCTGTTTTGTTGGAGAATGAGGAAGGGGGAACTGCCTTTGCTACTGTTCAGGTTCCTGCGGCGATTCGGCGTTTTGTAGAGGTGCCCTCATCTGCGGAGGGGGAGCGTCAGTTTATCCTGCTAGAAGACATCATGAAGATGCATTTGAACAGCCTGTTTCCGGGAAACCGGTGCGTCGGTGCCGCTGCGTACCGCATTACCCGTAATGCAGATTTGTCGTTTGACGAGGAAGAGGCGTCCGACCTGTTGCATGAGCTGGAAAAATCCCTGAAAAAAAGGCAGTGGGGTGAGGTAATCCGATTGGAGGTCGAGGGAGGCGCCGATCAAAACCTCATTGCAATCCTGAAAAAATTCCTGCATGTCAGCGCCCGTCAGATCTATAAAATCAACGGCCCGTTTGACTTGACCTTCTTGATGAAGCTGTATAACATTGAGGGATTTGACCGTTATAAATATGAAAAACATATTCCACAGGCTCCCGCGTCCCTGTTTGGATGCGAAGATATTTTTGCTACCATACGGGAGAGGGACGTCTTTTTGCACCATCCTTATGAATCCTTCGAGCCGGTGGTCGATTTTATTGAACAGAGCGCGGCGGACGATAACGTGTTGGCGATTAAGCAGACATTATACCGGGTCAGCGGTGATTCGCCGATCGTCAAGGCGCTGGCTGCGGCGGCGGAGAGTGGGAAACAGGTAACGGTGCTTTTGGAGGTCAAGGCGCGGTTTGAAGAAAATAACATCCATTGGGCAAAACGGCTGGAGCAGGCGGGTTGCCATGTCATTTACGGTCTGGTCGGCCTGAAAACACATTGTAAAGTAACCTTGGTTGTCAGACAGGATGAGGATAAAATCCGCCGGTATGTCCATCTGGGAACCGGGAATTATAATGATATTACGGCAAAACTCTATACGGATATGGGGCTTTTTACCTGTAACGAGTATTTTGGCGCGGATGCTTCCAGCGTGTTCAATACCTTGTCCGGTTATGGCCGGCCGGAGAACCTGTATAAGCTGGAGATGGCGCCGCTGACCTTGAAAAGCCGCGTAATTGAGATGATACGGGCGGAAGCCAGAAATGCGGAAAAGGGCGGAAAAGCGGAGATCATAGCCAAGATGAATTCTTTAGTCGATACCGATGTGATCGAAGAGCTTTACCGTGCTTCTTCCGTAGGGGTTAAAATCAGCCTGATCGTGCGTGGTATCTGCTGTCTGCGTCCGGGTTTGAAAAAAGTGAGCGAGAATATCGGTGTGCGCAGTATCGTTGGACAGTTTTTGGAGCATAGCAGGATATTTTATTTTTACAGTGGCGGGCGGCAGGAGGTATTTCTCTCCAGTGCCGACTGGATGCCCCGTAATTTTGAACGGCGGATTGAACTGATGTTCCCGATTGAGGACCGGGAGATCAAACAGAGGATTTTGTCTATTTTACAGACAATTTTAAATGATACCGTAAAGGCTCGGCTTATGACGGCGGACGGAAAATATAAACGGGTGTCCGGCGCGGCGAAAAAGTTCAATTCACAGGAATACTTCCGTACAGAAGCACAAAATGCGGTAAAGGCCTATATGCAGGATATGCGCCTGCAATTTAAACCATTGCTGCCGGAGGACAACCAAAAGGATGTGGAATCTTGAAACATAAAATAGCGGTGATCGACCTGGGGTCTAACTCGGTCAGAATGATCATCATGCGGATTAACGAGAACGGTTCGTATATTATGATAGAACAGGTTAAGGAAATGGTGCGTCTCAGCGAGGGGCTGCAAACCGGCGGACGTTTGCTGGAAGAGCCGGTGAACCGCACGATCCAGACCCTAAAACTATTTCAGCGTTTATTGGTGTCAAGCCGGGTGGATGCGGTCTATCCGGTGGCGACCGAAGCGGTGCGTCGTGCGGAGAACCGGGAATGGTTCGTTGAGCTGGTTCAAAAAGAAACCGGTTTCATATTTGATGTGATTGATGGACTCAAAGAGGCTTATTATGATTATCTTGGCGTCATCAACACTATCAAGTGTGACGATTTTGTTCTATTGGATACCGGTGGCGGCAGCAGTGAGATCGTGCTGGTGCGGGACAAACAGTTTGTCAATGGAATTAGCATCCCCTATGGCAGCATCACGCTGACAGATACCTTTTCCGATACCGGTTCTTTAAATGCGAGGGAATATGACAGGGCCGCCAAATTCATGCGCGAGCAGTATCAAAAGCTGGATTGGCTGCAAGAGGGGATGGGCTTGCCGGTAATTGGTCTTGGCGGTTCCATCCGTACCCTGGTCAAGGTAGAAAAAAGGAAGAAAAAAAGACCCTATGAGGCGTTGCATAATTTTAAAGTATCCTATGACGCTGTGAAGAGCTTTAAAAAAGGGGTGCTGGCCATGCTGCCGGAGGAAAGAAAGCAGATCGCCGGAATGGATTCCCAGCGGGCGGATATCATCACGGCCGGGATATTGCCCCTTGATACCCTGATGCGTTATATTAATGCGGAACAACTGATCGTCAGTGGAAACGGCCTTCGGGAAGGCGTTTTCTTTGAAAAATACGCTGAGCTGACCGGGCGTGACAGGGTGGTGGATGATTG
>CABSMD010000193.1 GCA_902478725.1 uncultured Clostridia bacterium | reverse complement strand
GTGCCAAAAGAACCGCGAAAGAAATTTGGCTTCGTTCGTTACCTTGTATTCACCTGTTCGCTCCTGTTTGTTGGTTTTTTATTTTTATTCGATTTTCAAAACTTGGACAGAATCATGTTTTGGAGCTTTGTGATAGGAAATGTGCTTTACTATATTATCGGAATAATTCTGGCATTTGCCTTGCAGGATAATCGTGCATTCTGTAAATATATTTGTCCGATTACTGTATTCCTGAAGCCGGCAAGCTATTTTGCATTATTACGGGTTAAAAACAATGTTGAAAAATGTGTCTCTTGTGGGAAATGTAAAAGGGTGTGTCCGATGGATGTCGACGTCCCCAATAACTCCAGAAACAGACGTAACGGAACAGAATGTATAGTATGCTTTCGGTGCATTGAGGAATGCCCCGAAAAATCTTTACATCTTTGATATTATGCAATTCACACTACTTTTTGTTATATCATATTAATCACTTGACATTTACAAAAATTGTGATATACTAAATAATAATTATAAAAAAGCGATGAGCGGGAAAGTAGAGGCGGAATACGTGCAAGAGAGTGGATGTCATCGGCTGAAAGCATCCTCACAGAAGCCGTTTTTGAAGTTCACCCGTGAGCTATGCTGCTGAAAACATTTAGTAGGCGGTGTCGGTTCGAAACCGTTATCATGGATTGAGCGTTTGCAGATGTCTGCAAAAATCAGGGTGGTACCGCGGTCCTTCGTCCCTTTTTACGGGAGGAAGGACTTTTTTGATAATACAGCAATTGATTCAAGGAGGTTCATAAAATTGAGAAAGCAACTGGAAGAAATGAAAGACACCGTTGCCAAAAAGCTAAAAGCAATTGATTCAACAGCTGCGCTGGAAGAAATTCGGGTGAAATACCTTGGAAAAAAGGGAGAACTGACCTCCGTCCTGCGCGGGATGGGTGCGCTGTCACAGGAAGAACGTCCGGTGATCGGGCAGCTGGCCAATCAGGTGCGCGAATTTATCGAACAGGAGCTGGAGTCTGCCAAAAGCCGTATGAACGAGCTTGAGCTGGAGAAAAAAATTCAAGAGGAAAAGATTGACGTTACCATTCCGGGCCGGCGGCATAGTTTGGGTAAATACCATCCGCTAACCACGGTGCTGGATGAACTCAAGGATATTTTTATCGGTATGGGGTTCCAGATCGCGCAGGGGCCGGACGTTGAATATGACTACTATAATTTTGAGGCGTTGAATATCCCCAAAAACCATCCCGCACGTGATACACAGGATACCTTTTATATCAATGACAATATCGTGCTCCGCACCCAGACTTCGCCAGTGCAGGTCAGGGTTATGGAGAAAGCGAAGCCGCCCATCCGTATCATCGCTCCGGGGCGGGTCTACCGTTCAGACACGGTGGACGCAACCCATTCGCCTGTGTTCCACCAGATCGAAGGCCTTGTGGTGGACAAAGGGATCACAATGGGAGACCTCAAAGGTACCCTTGAGGTGTTTGTCAAAAAGCTATACGGCGAGGATGTTTCGGTCCGCTTCCGTCCGCACCACTTCCCCTTTACAGAACCCTCCGCTGAGCTTGATATCTCCTGCTTTGTGTGTGGCGGCAAGGGCTGCCGTGTCTGCAAGGGCGAAGGCTGGATCGAGATTTTAGGCTGTGGCATGGTGCATCCGAAGGTTTTGAGCAACTGCGGAATCGATCCGGAAATTTACAGCGGCTTTGCTTTTGGGATTGGTTTGGAACGTATCGTTATGCGCCGGTACGATATCAATGACCTGCGCCTGTTCTTTGAAAACGACGCCCGCTTTATTAGACAATTTTAATTCTATAGTATTGAAAGGAAGGGTGAAACGATGAAAATTCCAATGAGTTGGTTGGATGATTATACAAACTTAGGCGTGAACGCCAAAGAGTACAGCGACGGCATGACTATGTCGGGTTCTAAGGTGGAGTCGTTTGAATCCGCCGGAGATGAGATTGAAAAGGTGGTTGTGGGAAAAATCACGGAAATCAACAAGCACCCCGACGCGGATAAGCTGGTGGTGTGCCAGGTTGATGTGGGAGATAAATCGGTTCAGATCGTAACCGGTGCGCCCAATGTGTTTGTGGGAGCAAGCATTCCGGTCGCCCTGCATGGCGCCAAGCTGCCGGGCGGTGTAACCATTAAGAAGGGAAAGCTGCGCGGCGTCGTGTCGGAGGGGATGATGTGCTCCACCGACGAGCTGGGTATGAGCGAGGAACGGGCCGACGGCATTTTGATATTGGATGGAGAGCCGGGACCCGGACAGGATATCCGAAAAATTCTGGGGCTCAATGAGGTAGTCGTGGATTTTGACATTACCTCCAACCGGCCGGACTGTCTCAGTGTCATCGGCTTGGCGCGCGAAAGCGCGGCGACCTTTGGCAAGCCGTTTTCCATTCCCGCCGTAGCGGTGGAAGAAAATGCAGAGGACGTAAGGGATTATGTTTCTGTTACCATACAGGAACCCGCCCTTTGCCCCCGGTATTCGGCTCGTGTGGTGAAAAATATAAAAATCGAACCATCCCCCAAGTGGATGCAGGACCGGCTGCACGCCTGCGGTGTGCGGGCGATCAACAATATTGTTGACATCACCAACTATGTCATGCTGGAATACGGCCAGCCGATGCATGCATTTGATATTAATTTTCTGACCAATCAGAAGATTATCGTCCGCCGCGCGCGTCCACAAGAACGAATCGTTACGCTGGATTCTGCCGAACGTGTGTTGGATGAAACCATGTTGGTCATCTGTGACGACGCAAAGCCAGTCGCGGTTGCAGGGGTCATGGGGGGCGAAAACAGTGAGATCAACGACAATACAAAGACAATCGTGTTTGAAAGCGCCAATTTCGTAGGTTCCTCTGTGCGGACGACTGCGAAAACACTGGGAATGCGTACAGAATCCTCCAGCCGTTATGAAAAAGAGCTGGATCCCTGTATGACGGTAGATGCAGTGAACCGTGCCTGCCAGCTGATCAACCAGCTTGACGCGGGCGAGGTGGTTGGCGGCGTGATCGACATCTGCTCTGATTTGGGCAGTGCTCATATGATCGCTTTGCGTCCTGATAAAATCAACGCCTTTTTGGGTACTTCGATTTCAAAGGAAGAAATGATTTCTATCCTGGAACAAATAGAATTTTCTGTGAAGGGCGACATCATAACAGTCCCCAGTTTCCGGCGTGATGTGGAAACCGAGGCGGACGTTGCGGAGGAAATCGCACGTTTTTACGGTTACAATAAAATCGAATCCACCCTGATGCGTGGAGAGACCGTGATGGGCGGAAAGACAAAGGAACAGCGGACAGAGGACGCTGTGAAAGCTGTCCTGGTCGGACAGGGTCTGTATGAAATCTACACTTATACCTTTACCGATCCAAAATCCTTTGATCGTTTAAATATTCCTGCGGACGACCCATTGCGCAAAGTGGTTCCGATCTCAAATCCGCTGGGTGAGGAGCAGAGTATCATGCGCACCAATACGATGAACGAAATGCTGCGCGCACTCTCCCTTAATTACAGCCATCGTAACCAAAACGTCTCCCTGTTTGAGATCGGCAAGGTGTATGTCCCCAAATCCCTGCCAATGACCGAACTGCCTGAGGAACGGCAGATGGTAACCATAGGCATGTATGGGAATGATATCGACTTTTATGAACTGAAGGGTGTTATCGAGCAATTGTTGCAGGCGCTGAATATCAAGAAATATAAGGTGGAGTCGGTGGCGGACAATAAAACCTTCCATCCGGGCCGCACGGCAAAGCTGACCATCAATGGCGAATATGCTGGTATCTTTGGACAGGTTGACTACCGTGTTACGCAAAACTATGAAATTGATCTGCCGGTTTTTCTGGCGGCTTTGGAATTCGATCAGCTGTTCCGTTATCAAAGGCCGGAAAAGTCCTACCAAGCCCTGCCGAAGTATCCGGCGGTCACACGGGACATTGCGATGCTCTGCGATGACACCATTGAAGTGGGACAGATCGAGGAAGTTATAAAAAAATGCTCCGGCGAGTTGTTGGAGGAACTGCAACTGTTCGATGTTTACAAAGGAAAGCAGATTCCGCACGGCAAAAAGAGTGTGGCTTATTCCGTCCTGTTCCGTAACAAAAGCAAGACGCTTGAGGAGAGCGAGGTCAACGCAGTTATGGAGCGTATCTTAACCGAACTTGAGGCAAAGCTTCATGCTGAGCTGAGAAAAAATTAAAAAAATCCTTGCATTCTTCCGGGATTTAGTATATTCTATAAAGAGTAAACGTAATATTGCATAAGGGGAGGGATTGTAGGTATGGCGGAAGAAGGCACAATGAAATTTCAATTCGGTAATGACAGGGAGAAGGAAATAGGAGAGATTATCCGCACTGTATATAAGGCTTTGACGGAAAAAGGATATAATCCGATTGACCAGATGGTTGGCTATATCCTGTCAGGCGACCCTACTTACATTACCAGCCATAATAACGCCAGAAGCCTGATTCGCAAGCTGGAACGGGACGAATTGCTGGAAGAATTGCTGAAAAGTTATTTGAGATAATCGTCTTGAAAAAGCGTATGGTGACCATACGCTTTTTTCGATTGCAGGAAAAAGGGGGACTTTCATGCGAAACGTTTATGATAAGGTTTCCGGTATTTCGGTACGGATATTGTATTTGTTGACAGCCGCCCTGCTGGTCATGTTTTTTTGGATTAACATAAAACCGAAGCAGACACCGGTTTTTCTTTACACCTCGTTGGGTGTGGCTCTGGTGTTTCTCCTTATATTATGCAAACGGTATCATTCTGTCCGTTTGCATGTACCAGAGCGTTACGCACTGATCTCACTGTTGCTCTGTTGTTTTTTGGTAAAGCTGATGTGGGTCTTATGCGTCCAAACGGAACCAGAGGTCGATTACCTGACCTTTTACGAGACGGCGGAGCAGTACGCACAAACGTATACCCTGCCCTCCACCTGGCTGCAGCGATACATATCTCTATTTCCGCATATCTTTGGATATGCCTCCTTTTTGAGCCTTTTTTTTGCACTATTTGGTGCATCACCGCTTGTTGCGGTTTTTCTTAATGTAGTGCTCTCGGTCATCCAGACGGCGCTGCTCGGTGACATCGTGAATGACGG
>CABSMD010000192.1 GCA_902478725.1 uncultured Clostridia bacterium | reverse complement strand
GCTACTACCTGGTAGATCTTCAGATTCTCTTTTAACAGCAAAAAGGAAAACAAAATTGCAAAAAAGGGGGACATTTTATTTAACATCGTTGCATCTGAAAGCACCAAATGATCTACCGCGTAAAAATTGCAAATCACGCCGATGGTCCCTGCTGCGGCACGGATGAACAGCAGCCAGAAATTTTCTTTCTTCCATCGCACCGGCGTTCCGGATTTTTTCAGCACTGCATAGGCACACACCAGCGCGACAATATTGCGGAAAAATGCTTTCTGCATAGCGGGCAGCTCACCGGATGCCCGAACGCTTGCATTCATGATGGCAAAACAGAATGCCGCCGCCAGGATACACAAAATTCCCTTATATCGTTTACTCATTTTTTCTCTCTCCGCATTTACCAGAATCAAAAAATCGAACATATTCACTCTATGCTTTTTCACATCAAATGTCAACGCCTTTTTTGCATAGCACAGCGGTCTTTGTTTGCAAACCTTTCTGATTCGGATTCCGAAATCTTTTACTCTTTGATTTGTGCAGGATGAAACTACGGATAGCAAAGAAAAAACGGATGCAGGTTTCTGCATCCGTTTGGGTATTTATTTCATTATACCAGCTCGATAATCGCCATTTCAGCAGCGTCACCGCGGCGAGGTCCGATTTTGATGATGCGGGTGTAACCGCCGTTTCTCTCTTTATATTTGGGAGAAATTTCATCGAATACTTTTTTCGCCACGGTCTCTTTCGTAATGAAAGAATATACCTGACGTTTCGCATGGAGGCTGTCGTTCTTGCCGATCGTAATGATCTTCTCGGCCATGGAACGAACTTCTTTCGCTCTTGTCACAGTGGTCTCGATCTTGCCGTTTTCCAGCAGATAGGTAACCATGGCTCTGAGCATCGCTTTTCTATGGTCGGTCGTTCTGCCGAGCTTTCTTGCACCTGGCATGGAAATTCACTCCTTTACCTGGAATAGTAAGAATTATTCATCATCGTGGGTGAGGTTGAAGCCC
This sequence comes from uncultured Clostridia bacterium, assembly GCA_902478725.1. Lineage (GTDB taxonomy): Bacteria > Bacillota > Clostridia > HGM11514 > HGM11514 > CABSMD01. Next base: position 4,167 of record CABSMD010000192.1, on the reverse strand, counting down.
AGTGACTGGAGCTTGGAGATAACCTCTTCCAAAGATTTTTTGCCGAGGTTGCGGACCTTCATCATTTCCTCCTCGGACTTGCTGATCAAATCTTCCACCGTGTTGATGCCTGCACGCTTGAGGCAGTTGAAAGAGCGTACAGACAGGTCAAGTTCTTCAATGGTCATCTCAAGGATCTTTTCTTTTCCGTTATCGTCCTTCTCCACCATAATTTCGGTGTGATAGGCCTCGTCGGAAAGATCAACAAACAAGTTGAGATGTTCGTTGAGGACCTTGGCGCCTAAAGAAACGGCTTCCTTTGCAGAAATTGTACCGTCCGTCCAAACTTCCAGCGTCAGCTTATCATAGTCGGTAATCTGCTCGACACGGGTATTTTCCACGGTGTAGTTTACTTTCAGCACAGGGGTGTAGATACTGTCCACCGGGATTACTCCCAGGACAGACGGGCCGGTTGCCGATTGTATCTGCTTGTTCCGCTCTGCCGGGACATATCCGCGGCCGCGGTCCAGGGTCAATTCCATATACAGTTTGGCGCCTGCGCCCAAAGTGGCAATATGCATGCCGGGGTTTAAAATCTCAACCTCCGAGTCGGTGGTGATGGAATCGGCGGTCACTTCACACTCGCCCGCCGCATCGATCACAACGGTTTTGGGGCCGTCACAGAAAAGCTTTGCGGTCAGGTTTTTAATGTTGAGGACGATTTCCGTCACATCTTCCTTCACACCGGGGACAGTCGAAAATTCATGCTGGACGCCGTCAATTTTGATCGACGTAACAGCAACGCCAGGGAGCGAGGAGAGAAGCACGCGCCGCAGGCTGTTGCCCAACGTGGTGCCGAAGCCGCGCTCGAGAGGTTCAACGACGAATTTGCCGTATGTGCCGTCCGGCTTGATTTCAGCCGTCTCAATTCTTGGCTTTTCAATTTCAATCAAAGTAAACCCTCCTTATAGGACAAACATCGGGTTTGTCATGTTGATCGCGTTCCCTTGCCGATTATCTAAAACACGCAATTCCAAAACCAAACGTTCCTGGCTGCCAAAAGATTGCTTTTGGCAGCGCGCGGACCCGCTCTTATTTGGAGTACAACTCTACGATCAGATGCTCCTCAACCTCGAGGTCGATATCCTCACGGTTAGGCAGACGAACAATGGACGCTACCATCTGGTCGTTATTCTTGTCGATCCACATAGGAACCGGACGAGCGCCGTTGATCTCAACGATCGATTTCAGTTTTTCGCTGTTTTTGAAGCCATCAGCAACAGCAATCACATCGCCCGCTTTGCAAAGATAAGAGGGAATATTTACTCTCTTGCCGTTTACGGTGAAGTGACGGTGCAGGACCAACTGTCTTGCTTCTTTTCTGGAATTTGCAAAGCCGGCTCTGTAAACGATATTGTCCAGGCGGCTTTCTAAGAAACGCAGCAGGTTTTCACCGGCCATACCGGGTCTTCTCTCTGCCATTTCATAGTAGTGGTAGAACTGGTTCTCAGATACGCCGTAGAAGCGTTTGGTCTTCTGTTTTGCGCGCAGCTGGATGCCATATTCGGAAACTTTTTTGCGGCCCTGGCCATGCTGGCCGGGAACAGCGCCTTTACGGGTTACGATTGCACATTTATCGGAATAGCATCTCTCACCCTTCAGGAACAGCTTTTGGCCTTCTCTTCTGCACAGGCGGCAGGAAGCACCAGTATATCTTGCCATATGGTTATACCTCCTTGATGGTTAGACGCGTCTTCTCTTAGGCGGGCGGCATCCGTTGTGGGGGATCGGAGTCACGTCCTTGATCATGCTGACCTCCAGGCCGGCAGCCTGCAGCGCACGGATCGCAGCTTCACGGCCGGAACCGGGGCCTTTTACATATACTTCAACGGTTTTCAGTCCATGTTCCATCGCAGCTTTGGCAGCGGTTTCCGCAGCCGTCTGCGCGGCAAACGGAGTCGATTTTCTGGAGCCTCTGAAGCCCAGACCGCCGGCGCTTGCCCAGCTGAGCGCATTACCCTGTACATCGGTAATGGTCACGATGGTATTATTGAAAGTGGACTGGATATGAGCCGCACCGCGTTCGATATTCTTCTTCTCACGGCGTCTGCGGGTGGCTTTTTTTGTTACGGCTTTTGCCATCTCAGTTATCCCTCCCTGATTACTTCTTCTTGTTGGCGATGGTCTTCTTCGGGCCCTTGCGGGTACGCGCGTTGGTCTTGGTGCGCTGTCCTCTTACGGGCAGGCCTTTTCTGTGACGCAGACCGCGGTAGCATCCGATTTCGGTCAATCTTTTGATGTCGAGAGCGACAGAGCGGCGCAGGTCGCCTTCTACCTGCAAATGCTTGTCAATGTACTCACGCAGCTTGGACACATCGTCCTCGGACATATCTTTTACTCTGATATCAGGATTCACGCCGGTCGCTTTCAAAATGTCAGAAGCGGTTTTACGGCCGATGCCATAGATATAGGTCAGTCCGATCTCAATGCGTTTCTCTCTGGGCAAGTCAACACCAGCTATACGAGCCATACTTTTGTTGCACCTCCATTATATCGGTTGCCACATCCGTCCAGCGGCCGCTTAAGCGGCTGGACAGCGTGGTTTTCGCGCCATTAGCCCTGGCGCTGCTTGTGCTTGGGATTGGAGCAAATCACCATAATGCGGCCTTTGCGCTTGATGATTTTGCACTTTTCGCAAATGGGCTTAACGGAAGGTCTGACTTTCATTTTCAAATACCTCCTTGTACCTTTCCGAAACGGAACCTATTTCGAACGCCATGTAATGCGTCCTTTGGTCAGGTCATACGGGGACATTTCAACCGTGACCTTATCACCCGGCAGGATGCGGATGAAATTCATTCTTAATTTGCCGGAAATATGTGCTAAAATGACATGCTTATTCGGCAGTTCCACCTGAAATTGAGCGTTGGGCAAAGCTTCGAGGACTGTACCTTCAATTTCAATGACGTCTTCCTTAGACAAGTAAATACCTCCCTTTGGTACGCGCAGGGCTTATGCGTTTCCTTCTGTCTGCCCCGAAGGGTAATTAAAGGAATGCAGCAGCCGCTTCAATTGATTGTTCGTCGCAAAATTTTCCACCTGAACCTGCGTATTGGTTGTGCGCAGATGCTTGGGGTTTTTCCGCTTCGGCCTTTCCAGCGGTCGCACTTTGCCGTCTGCAATCCAGACAAAGCCATCTTCTATCTTTACAACCAGATAGAACCGCTGGGCATCCCGCCCGGAAATCGATTTTACGACACAGCCTTTTACGATCTCCATGTCCGGCCCCCTTAAGGCGTCGTCAGGATCACCGGCCCTTGCTCGGTGATCGCAATGGTATGCTCAAAATGGGCCGACAGACTGCCGCTTCTGGTTACGACCGTCCAGTCGTTATCCAGAACGCGCACGCCCTCCCCAGCCTGGTTGACCATCGGTTCGATGGCGATGGTCATGCCGGGAACCAGCCGGACGCCATGTCCGGCCCGGCCAAAATTGGGGATCTCCGGATCTTCATGCAGGTTATGGCCCACGCCATGTCCCACATATTGGCGGACAACGGCAAAACCGTTTTGCTCCACCAATGCCTGAACCGCTGCGCCGATATCGCCGACCCGATGGCCGGCCTGCGCCGCCTCAATACCCAGATACAGGCTTTTTTGCGTTACGTCCAGAAGCTTCTTGGCCTCTTCGCCGATCTGCCCCACCGGAAAGGTAAACGCATTGTCTCCGTGGAATCCGCCGATACAGGCGCCCACATCAACGCTGACGATGTCCCCTTCCCGCAGGACCCGCTCCGAAGAGGGAATCCCATGGATCACTTCGTCGTTCACCGAAATACAGGCCGTCCCGGGGAAGCCGCCGTATCCCAAGAAGGATGGCTTAGCCCCCTGACTGACGATAAAATGATGGAGAATCCGGTCCAGCTCCAGCGTGGTCATCCCCGCCCGGATATGTTCGCCGGCCACCACAAGTGCCTGTGCGGAGATCTGGCAGGCTTTTTTCATCCTCTCCAGCTCCGATTTGTTTTTTAGCTGAATCATACTTACGCCTCCAGCGCTTTGAGCACAAGCGCGCTGGTATCGGCCACTTCCTCCTGGCCTTCAATTACCGTAAGCTTTCCGGCCTTTTTATAATAATCGCACAGAGGCTCGGTGGACTCGTGATAAACTTTCAGGCGTTCCTTTACCG
>CABSMD010000191.1 GCA_902478725.1 uncultured Clostridia bacterium | reverse complement strand
GGGTAGCATATTCCGCCGGCACTGTCAAACGAAAAGGAACCCGACTGCCAGCCGCGTTCCTTTTGTTTTACTTATTCTGTATAAAGTGCTGTTATTTGCTGTAAGAGTCAATACGGATCAGGTCCGCCTCGCTAAGGGGAGGCTGTTCCAGCGCAGCCAAATTCTCCAGCAGTTGCGCCTTGGAGTGCACGCCCACCAGCACGGAGGTGACCCCCTTTTGCTGCCACAGCCACTGGATTGCCAGCTGAGAAAGGGTCTCGCCCCGGTCTTTTGCCAGCTGATAGAGTTTTTCAATCTGCTGGGCACGGTGCCCGTCATAACCCACATGGGCTTGCAGCTTATCGTTGCCAAACAGGCGGGCGCCCTCCGGGATGCCTTTGGCGTATTTATCCGACAGTTGCCCCTGGGCCAGCGGCGAAAAGCAGATCACGCCCTTGCCCTTGTCCCGGGCTTCTTTCAGCAGTTTGTTTTTCTCCACCGTGCGGTCAAAGATGGAATAGCGATTTTGGTTGATGACAAAGGGCACTTGCACATCGTCGCACTTGTGGTACATACGGTGCATGGTCTTGCCGTCATAATTGCTCATACCCACATACAGAGTCTTGCCCCGGCGCACCAGATCCGCCAGGCACAGAGCCGTCTCCTTCAGCGGCGTGTCCGGGGTCATGCAGTGGTGGTAAAAAATATCCACATACTCCAGCCCCATCCGCTGCAAGCTCTGGTCCAGGGAAGCAGTCAGGTACTTGCGGCTGCCGCCCCGACCACCGTAGGGGCCCGGCCACATCTCATACCCGGCCTTGGTGCTGATGATCAGCTGATCCCGGTAAGGGCGCAGATTTTCCTTGAATATGCGGCCAAAGTTGATCTCTGCCCGCCCCGGCTCCGGCCCGTAATTATTAGCCAGATCAAAATGGGTCACCCCATGGTCAAAGGCCGTTAGAATGATCTCTTTCATGGTATCGTAATCGTTGTTCACGCCAAAGTTCTGCCACAGTCCCACAGACAGCGCCGGCAGCCGCAGACCGCTTTTGCCGCACCGGTTATAGGGCATGGTCTCGTAGCGTGTTTCGCTGGGTTCATACATTTTGCTCACCTCCCCTGCATTTTACCATACCCATCGTTCTCTGTAAAGAGCGCAAAGGGCTTTCCTGCCGCGTGTTAAAAAGAGCAGACATCATGTCTGCTCTTTTTGTGCAATGATTTGTGTGGTTTACACGGTGTGGGTGCGCTTTTTTCGGCAGGATACCAAGCAGATGAACGCACCGCCGCTTAGCAGCGATACGGTCACAACGCCGCTGTTCCCACCGGTTTGGGGTGATTTGGCAGCGCCCGACAGTTTGGCCGTTACGGTATCTGCCTGTTTGATCTCTTTGGTAGCCGCAGCATCGGCAAAATACTTGCCGCAGGCTTCACAGTACCAATACTCGATATTGCCCCCGGCAGTCTTTGTCGCCGCCTTTGCGGGAATATGCTCCAGGTCGGTGTGGTTCTTCGGGTCAGGCTCTCCGAAAGCCTTTCCGCAAACCTCGCAAACCGCCCTTTCGGTGCAGGTGGCTGTGCCGCCGGTATGCCCATCGTTGACCGTTACGGTCATTTCGGCGGTGTTGCCGGCCTTGTCGGTAGCAACAATCTTCTGCTCGCCGTCTGCCGCAGTAAGAATAAAGCTGCCGTTTTCGTCAAGCGTGACCTCTGTGCCATTTACGGTGACGGTGTCTACGTACTTTTCGTCAATGGTGACCGTCTGTGCTTCACAATAGGTCTTGCCGTTTTCTATGCCGCCGATGACCGGCTGAACATTGTCAAGCGTTACACGGTCGGAACGAAGGTATGTTATATTCAGGTTCGCGTCAACAAGCATTGCATAAACAATGTATTCCCCGTTTCGGTCTATGCGAAACGGCTCCTCATATCCGCTAAATACAAGAGATTGAAGTTCCGCCTCTGAAAGATCCCGATCGGTCACCAAATAGGAGATAAACACGGTTCCACTGTTGTCGGCGGCGTTTATCGTCACCTCCTGCGTATCCTTAAAGAACAGGCCGAAGGTGAGCTCGTTTAAGAATTCCTGCCATTTGTTGGTGCCTATGACAATTTCGCCCGTGGGCTTTTCACTGTCTTTCCATCGTGCTTTGAGCGTTATATTTTCGGCAGGCATGGTCTTGGGAATTTCCTGATCCCAACCCATAAAGGTGTAGCCCTCTCTTGTCGGGGCTTCGGGCGCGGTAATTGCCGTGCCGTAGTCCTGCGTTATGGTAATATCCGCTTTGCCGTTTTCGGGTTTGACTGTGATGGTATATTGATTGATCTCCCACTTTGCCCAGTATTCCTTATTGCCCGTTCCTGTACCGCCGATTGCCGTAACAGGAGAGCCGGTCAGATTTTCGTTGTCATACCAGCCCTTGAACGTGTGGCCTGTATTGGTCATATCGTCGGCTGTCGGGAGTGTTGCGCCCACGCCATAGGTGTATCCGGTGACATTGCCGCTGTTGATGGTGCCGCCGTTGGGGTGCAGTGTGACGGCATAGGTCGGGACTGTCCACTGCACTGTCAGTGCTGTCACATCAGCAGGAACGCTGTCACCGGGAACGTAGAATTTACCGTTGCTTCCGCGCCACATAAAAAAATTGCCTGTATCTCCGTCCGGGCGGGTCAGGTCGTCGGACGCAGGCGCGGTAAAGTCGCTGCCAGTTTTCACGATGATTTGAATATCCTCGGAGCTATTACCCAGCTTGCCGCCGCCAAGGTCGAGGGTAACGGCTTTCAGCCCGTCAGCGCCCAGCGTGCCGGGGTTCAGGACATCAAGCACGGGGCGGAAACCGAAGAACGGGCGGGAATCCATAGCATGGAAGTCGCTCCAGTGGCGGGCCGAATCGAGCCCGCGAACTGCACGGTTCGGCTCCGTACCACGTTCAAAAGTGTCTTGCCCCCAAGAAAACATCCCATCCCAGTTTTTGATATATCCGTCGTTCTTGTCCAGTATCCTGTCCCATTCGTTGTTTTGGGGCGTGCCGCGTTCTGAATCGCCCGAGCCTGTAAAACTACTTCCCGCGGACGGCGCGCGCAGCGTATAGTTTACGCCGCCTGCGGCATAGTCCTTGCCGAAAATCAAATCTGCGGTGTTCAGGGCATCCCAGCTTACATCATTTGTTACGGCATGATCCGCAATGAACAGGCTGTGGAGATATTTATTCTGCTGTGCATACGCCTGGGTGGTTGCCGTCTCCGATGTGAGCTTGTAGGCGTTCACCGTGCCCACATAGGTAAACGGCACATAGTGCAGGGTGCTGTCCGGCAGATTGCTGTTTACCGTTCCGGGAATATTCATTGTCGACAGGTCGAAATAGTATCTGCCGCCGGGGGCGAGGGTAAACTGCTCGTCAGGCTGATTTTCCACCGTCAGCGTGCCGTTGACCTTGTTAAGCGAATACCGCTCGCCCCAGCCGGATTTGAGGGTGGCAGCGGGAACAACAGTGTAGGTTCCGGGCATATTGCGGGCAGTTGCCGCCGTGACTTCCTCGTTGTTTGCGTCAAGCAGTTGGTAGCCCAGAGCATTGTCCAGTACGGTATCCCGGTCGTCCTTGCGTCCTTCGCTGTTCAGCAGGCCGGTACAGGTCACAAGGTCTGTTGGCAGCGCATTGCCCTCGGTGATGGTTGCGCTGCCAGCCGTCACGGTGAGGGGGCGCGTACGGACAGCACCGCCGGTGACAGCCCCCCTGGAAACTTTAGACGATGCCATTGTCGTATCGGAAACATACAGAAAGTCGATACAAGTTACGCGTGCGCCTGCCTTGATGGCTCGGATGTGGACGGTGTAGATAGACTTCCCCGGTTCGCTGGTGGTGTCGGTGGTCTCTTTATAAATTTCAAACATCTGGGGGTCCTGTATCAGCGCGGACCAGACGCCGTTTTCACCGGGGTTATTCACCCGGCACGTGTAAGTATAGGTATCTCCGTAGAGCAACTCATCATCGAAATAGACCGGTCCCCTAAAGCCTGCATTGAGATACTGGCGCACGGTCAGCGGAGCGGAAATGGGCGCGTAGTCATCGCTGGTGATGGTGACGGTATAGGTCTCTGATTTGGGTACTGGTTCCGTGGTGTTTTCGGTTTTCGTGCAGTTCAGCGTACCGTCGCTGTTTACATTCACACTAACCGGAATGGAGGGAGAAGTAGGCGGCGTGACCGCAGTGATTTTCGCTCCCTTTGGCGCCTTGCCCGGCTGGAAGAAATCCGCCGCCGTCCATGTACCATTTAGAACGTCATAGTAGCCGCCGCCATCAGAACTGAGGTGAATCCAGATCACGGGGTCTACCAGATCCTCCGCGCAGTCCGCGGCAAACGCCGTAGTCGGCACAAGGCAGAACAGCATACATAGGGCGAGCAGGATACTGAGTATTCGTTTTTTCATTTCTTGCTACCTCCGTTTCCGTATAGGTCGGCTCAGTCAAGAGCAATAATGGTTATGTTGTACTGACTGTCGGTAAAATTGGTATTCTGGAAGAGCATATTTGTATATTGAAATGTCAAAGCAATATCCGCTTCGGCACGGTATATCGTGTTATACGACATACCAAGTCTTGCACCTTGACCGTCATCTATCATACTCACATAGGTTCGCGTCTCAAGCATCATTTCCGAACTGTTATATCCGTCAATGAGTGATGCACCGCACAACTTATAGTTACCGTTAGCGCTGATCATAACCGTTCCGCTGAACACCATACTGTATGTGTGACCTTTTGAAAGGGTGATTGTTTTGCTTGATGAGTCATAGGAGATCAAATCTCCGCTTTCTTTTTTTACATTGAACGGAAGCGGTGTTCCCCAACTGTATACTCTGCCGTTTGCTGCAAAGTACCCGAAGCTTCCGCCGTTCTGACCGGGGTCGCCTTTGTCGCCCTTGTCGCCTTTGTCGCCTTTGTCGCCCTTTTCTCCCTTTTCGCCCTTGTCGCCGTCAACACCGTCTGTGCCGTCAATGCCTGCGGCTTTTACGGCGGTGTCGATGTCTCCGATCCACCAGTTGCCGTTTTCGCCGATAAAAGGTGTTTTACCGTCTTTGCCGTCAGAGCCGTTTTGTCCGTTTATGCCGTTTGTTCCGTCCTTTCCGTCGGCTCCGTCTTTTCCGTTTATACCGTCGGTGCCGTCCTTGCCGTCAAGACCTTTCAGAACCGAAAGAT
>CABSMD010000190.1 GCA_902478725.1 uncultured Clostridia bacterium | reverse complement strand
TACTAAAGGTATATAAGTAGTGGGCGGTGATAATATGACGGATAAAGAGTTGAGAAAGGCACAAAAACAAAAGTTGGATTTTGAGATTGGTCTACGGGTTAAAGAAGTAAGAGAAAAAATGAAAATGACACAAGAAGAGTTTTCTGTTCAATTGAATGTATCAGCACAATATATTTCGGATGTAGAAAGAGGCGTTGCCGGGTTATCTATTTTAGTCGCAGCTGATATTCATAAATATTATTGTATTTCGTCTGATTGGTTACTTACAGGAGATACAGAAAAGAATGATATTTCAGATATTATAGAGAAATTGAGATATCTCAATAAAGATCAACTAGAGTTAATTGAAAAGAATATTAACAATAATTTACAGATGATTGCTTTATCAGATATGCAAGCGAAAAAGGCAATGTTAACCAAAGACGAGTAGAAAACCTGCTTGTCTTTTTTATTTCATAAAAAAATCGGAACAAGCATAACTTGTTCCGACGTGGTACACCATCACGGGCTCGAACCGTGGACACCCTGATTAAGAGTCAGGTGCTCTACCAACTGAGCTAATGGTGCATACATATTTAAAAGAATTCAAACTTTTAAGTCATAGCGGAAATATTGTTCCATCATCCATCCGCAACGGAATTTATTATAGAATATAATGGACAGTTTGTCAATAGTCAATTTCAAAAAAATTTTTACAAGCATATTTATTACACGGCAGTTAAGATAATATTACCATTTTACCCACCACATTGCTTTTAACGGTGCAGAGATTTATAATAAAGATACAAAGTATGGGGAGAGAAAAACAAATGAAGAAAAAGCTGTTCGCAATTGTTGTGGTATTCACCGTTATATTAGCCCAATGGACACCTATAACAGCAAGAGTTATACGGGATGAGGCAGTACCCTATGAAGGCGAATATATTCTTGCGATCAATGGAGGCGCCAATTTCACCTCCAAGCAAAGTACCGGGGCGCTTTCGGAACAGGATACGGTAGATGAACCGGAAACGGAACAACGCTATCTCAACGAGGCGAAAGGCTCATTATCCGGCGAAGTAACAGATATTGTCGTCGATCCCGAGGATGGCAGCGTCCGCTACCAAATGGATCCGCGGGATCAGATCAGGCAGATGAAGGTGGAACCGCAGGATGTCCTGACAGACTTTTCAGCCTCACAGCAATCCACGCTCCTCAACGCCACAGTCGGCAACCGCCGAACATTCCGGGTATCTAACTTTATGACCAATCGGCTTGTCTCCAAAACTTTCATCCTTAAATCACTGGGAGCCTATTCCGCAGTATGGCTAGAGGAAGGAAGCAAGGTTGCGGTTACTACTTCTCAATGCAATGAAATCGCCGAAAAGTTTGATCGGCAGATATATCCCGCTATCACATCGCTTTTTGGCCCCAGATATGATCGGGATAACGACAGTAAAACGGCTATCCTGCTCTTTGATATTCAGGACGGATGGGATGGCTTCAGCCAGACCGCTTATACGGCCGGGTATTTCTCACCAAATGATTTAGAGGGCTATAACAACCAAATGGATATGGTCTATCTTGATACCTATCCCACAATGGGTAAAGACAAGAACACCCCCGATGCCCTGGAATGTATCAACACGCTTGCCCACGAATATACCCACTTGGTCACCCACTCGGATTACCTGATGAACCACCGGCAGGCCGAGCTGCCGACCTGGATCAACGAAGGATTGGCCATGGCCGCCGAACACATGCTGTTCGGTACACTGACAAACCGGATCAGCTACTACAACCGCGACCCCAACGATTCTATTAAAAATGGACATTCTATCGCCTACTGGGATCAAAACGGTGACACGCTGGCCAATTACGCGCTTTCCTATCTATTCTTCCAATACATGCGGGTACAGACCAAACAGTTCTCCGGCGGCGGAGAGGACATTTTCAGGCAAATTATTCAGAGCAACAACCGAGGCCCTACTGTAGTAAGCGATGTGATGGGCAAATTTTATCCCAATATGAACATCATTGAGCTGATTGCAGATTTCAGGATGGCCACGGTATTATGTGAGTCGGACTCTCTCTATGGCTTCCGGGGAGAATCGCATTTTTCCTCTTTGAACCCCAATCTTTTCACCGGAAGCAGCGCCTCCTTGCGGGGCGGCGGAGTGGTCATCAAAAAAATCTCCCAACCCTTTACCCCGCGAAAACAAGGGAAAGATATTCAATATCTCGGCTTTCGGCAGATCATCAAGCTTTCGCCGCCACAAATATTCCCGGAGGGGGATGTTTATGGAGATGAAGTGCGCGTTACTATGCAGAACGAAGTTTCTGCGGCGAAGATTTATTATACAATCGACGGGTCCATCCCGACCAGGAGCAACGGAAAGCTTTACACCGGTCCATTTACATTGACCGGTCACGCACAGGTACGGGCGATTGCCGTGTGCGACGGGTACGATGACAGTAACATCGGTACCCAATACTATTCGGTTTATCCGATTCCCGAGCCTCCGACAGTCAACACCGGATATGAGGTATCAGCGGACACGGTCATTTATCTCTCCTGCAAGACGCCGGGCGCAGAGATATATTATCGTACCATCAAGGATCAAAATTGGAAACGCTATACCGGCAGAGGCATCCGGCCCTATACATTAGATGATGGAAGTAGGTCTTTCAATCTAATTGCAGAAGCGCGCAACCACGGTTTGAAAAGTTCCCGAGAATCATTCCTTTACTATATTGGGAGATCGCCGGAAACACCCCGGTTCGATACGAAAGGCGGTGTTGTACCAACAGGGACAGCAGTGAAAATCACCGTGCCTGACGAACACATCCGGATATTTTATACGCTGGACGGTTCGACACCTTCCGCCACAAATGGGATACTCTACGATGCGGAGGCCGAAATTACCATCGAAGAGGATGTTACCATCAAAGCGGTTTCCTATTTGAGAGATTCATTCTACAGCGGCGTTGCCGTGGGACAGTACCGGACAGCAGAGGAGGAGAACCCATCCACCCACTCCGTCCAGCTCAACAGCGGCAGATTTTCAACCAAATCCATGGAAGCCAGCCTGTCGCTTCATACCAATCTGAATGAAGCCGTGCAGGGGACGCTTTTGGTTGCCGCCTACACATCAGACGATGAGATGCTGGGCTTATGGCGGCAGGCTATTGCCATTCCGGCGGGAACAGACGAGCAGCTGGTTGAATTTACCTGTCCGGTGGCTGCCATAGCGCAAAAAGTAAAGGTATTTCTATGGAAGGACGACGGCTCCTGTATTCCGTTGTTTCAGCCCACCCAGTTTGACATCTGAAGGCCTGGGACCGGAACGATTTATTCCAATTTCGCATATACTGTATTGCCTCCCTTCGAGGACAACTACAAAAGAGATGATCTGAATGTTTGGTATTATTGGGCTTTTCGGCCTTTTGGGACTCAGAGGCTGCAACGGCTGCTGCGGATGCTGTAACTGCCGCCGTTGTTGTCATTGCCGCCGCTGCTGCAGGTAATATTCTTTTTATTAAAAAGGGACGGGGTAGATTGCCCCGTCCCTTTCCTGCCTGATGACCACTAATGAACAGAACCCAGTCTGCTTAATAATTCCTCAGGCAATATTATCAATCTACCATCAAATTTAACGAAGCTCACACCGTCCTTTTCATATAAAAGAATAGGATAAATACAACCCGGCATAGCGTTTGAATAGAGTAATACCGTTTTGCTTGAGCTGTATGGCGTATCGACAGACGCATTCTCCGAGAAAAGGAGAAGACTCATAAATTCATGGATTACCGTTTTATCTGTCGTTCCTTTATCACACACAACATGATCATAGCCCATGTAGTCGTTTGTAAGCTCAATACGGTCAATATTGTCCAAAGACAGCTCAGGAACTTCAATATCCGAACGCAGATACAATGCGTCAAATTCACTATTGGGAGGGTAAATGTGCAGAGCCGCACCGCCACTGTCCTTCACCTCAAAAACACCAGCTTCAAACTCCATGGAAAGATGGACAAATTTGAGATCATCCCCCCACTGTGAAACCGCACCCAATCTTTCGCCGACTTCATTCGCACGCCAATTCGGATCTTTACACCGTCTATAAGCAATTCCATTATACAGAAGGTTATGGTTTTCATCATATGAAATATAATTAACCCGATCTTCCCCAAACCATTTTGACAGGATTTTATGATATGTGACATCTATTTTTCTCGCAAAAAATGCATCGATCTCTCCAGAATCCAAAGCACGCAGCAGTTCCTGTTCATTATCAAATTCCTTCAGGTTCGCTCTTATTTCTTCATCGATACCCATATCATAATCCAAAAATCCAAAGGAACGCAAGGAATATAAGTAACCAATTTGAGCTTCTTCTAATTGTTCCCTCGTCACAATCTGAGAATCCTTTTTTGCAACTACCACATAGCCCTCCTCCATGTAAGGGTCAGAAAATAACATTTGCTCCTTGCGTTTTTCCGTTACGGTCATGCCATTCCATATCATATCAACATGATTACTATTTAGCTCCTCTAGGTTATAGGCCCAATCAATTGGTTTCACTGTCAAATCAACGCCCAACCGTTTCGCAGCCTCTTGCGCCAACTCGACGTCAAATCCTGCAAACTTCCCGTTTTCGTCCATGAATCCCATCGGCGGAAACTCCCCATCTATTCCAATCACCATTTCCCCTTTTTGCATTACATCATAAAGAGAATTGTCTGTTGTTATCACAACCCTGTCATTTGCTTTATCCCAATTGGCATGAACGTCAAAGCAATCTTCCAGGCAACGATAATGAATAAGCGATCTGCCGTCCGTTACGATGACAGGTGCCCACATTTGAATTACTTCTTCATTGCGAATCAAACGGTTATTGCCAACGATAAGGGTTACCGTTCCTTTTTGAGTAACCAAAGTAATGCCCTGCTTATCCTCATTCCATAAAACCTCGGCACCAAGGTATTCTGCAACAGCACGAATCGGAACCATCATATAGTCATACCCTGTGTCCTGAGGCGGAACGTCTAATTCTATCCTGTCTCCGTCTATGTATACTTGCGTAAGCTTTCCATCATCCGCACCGCTTACTGAAACCAGCAGAGTGAATAGCAGAACCGTCACACTTACAAAACAAACAAACCGTTTCAACATTGTAAATTCCCCTCCCATTGAAGCAAATCGCTTTTGGAATAGTCCAATTTATTTGAATTATAGCATAAGAATCTAAAATAATC
>CABSMD010000189.1 GCA_902478725.1 uncultured Clostridia bacterium | reverse complement strand
ACCATCCAGGCCTGGATGGTTGGGGGAAGCCGCCATTATTTTTCGTTAAAATCGACCCAATCCTTTGCGTTGCGCACATCCTTGTCGGACGGAATCGTCTGGTTGGTGAAATCATCCTTCTGTTCATCGTCTGCCAGAGCGTAGGTGTCAAATGGGCTTACATGCTTTCCGGTGTTTCTGTTGTTTTTCCAGCATTCCCTGGCTTGGACGCCTTTTTCTGTTTTGTCGTAATCCTGATTCATAGCCGTCCTCCCATCTACAGGTCTGTGACGTAGGACTTCAAATCCTCCAGCTCCTTGATAAGCGGAACCCCGATCACCTTAGACAGCGCCTGGTTCAGCTCCTCATACTGGTTGCCCGTCACAACGATTTCGTCATACTGGTGTTCCTTCAAGGTGGCGATCCGTTCATCCAGATGATCGCAGATCTGGTCTTTGATCGTATTGTGCATTTTGTTATCCTCCCGCTTAGTTCTGGTTGCTGAAGCTGGGTGCGCTGGTGTCCGGCGCGTTGAAGTGGTCGGCCGGCGACGGAGAGGATAGGTTGAAATACAGCTTGGAATCCTTCGTCACGCCGAAATCCTTATTGGAGCCGGTATCCTGCACCTTGTTGAACGCTTCGATAAACAGGGAGTTGTGCGCCTCCTCGCGGTTGAGCAGAAAGTCGATCGTCTCGCGTACATACTTGTCCTCAATCTGGCGGTAAAGGTATTCATAAACAACCTTAGCGCGCTGTTCCGAGGCGATGTCGGAGAGCAGGTCGGCGCAGAGGTCGCCGGTTACCGTGACATAGTCTGCCGTCCACGAATAGCCGGAGGCGTTCATAAGACCTGGATTCAGACCCAATAATACATGGGTCTCAATCTCGCCGGCTGGCGTCTTGTTGTAATCCACCTCGCTGCCGTTTAACAGGTTGATGGTGGTCGCCACCATCTCCATGTGGCTGAGCTCTTCCGCACCGATGTCCATAAACAGATCTTTAATGGCCGGATCGGTAATGCGGAAGCTTTGGGAAATATACTGCATCGCGGCCTTGAGCTCGCCGTTTGCGCCGCCGAGCTGTTCCTGCATCAGCGCGGCATACTGCGGGTTGGGCTTTTCAACCCGCACAGGATTGAGAAGCATTTTTTCGTGTTTAAACAAGAATATCACTCCTTTGATATATTTTCTTGTCTTAGTATTTACGAATTCAAGAATAATATGTTCGATCTTTGGAAAAGCGCGAAAAAGGATTGAATTTTTGTAAAATTTATGGTACGCTCATAGCAGTGGGGTGAAAGTGAGTGGAAAATTTGTGGAATACTTATGTGTCCAACACCTTAGCGGGCACATCGAATAACTACATATTGGAGTGGGACGGTCCTGAGACAATCGAAAGCCGATCTTGTTTTCAGCTTTGTGAATACGGACATTTTACCTGGCGGTTCTGGTTTTCCAACGCCGTGGACAGCACGTTTGACGACGGTTCGGTAGCCTGGGCGGATAAGCCGGGCGGTGAGTGGAAAATCCTGTCCGCCGCCGTCGGCGTTAGCGATACGAAGGACGGCGAACCGGATGCGTGGTATCCGGTAACCTTTGGCGGCAAAAGCGAAAAAACCGTAACGCCGAACGAACGCTTCTGGAGCGACCCGCGGGATTTTGCGTTAGAGCCGGGCCGGTACCTGGTGTTTCGCTGGACGGTGGAGGGGAATGGCATTCCCTGCACGCCCGACAGCCAGATCCCTTCCTATATAGAACAGGATGGCGGTCTGCTCTTTGAGCCTTACTGTCCTAAGCCGAACCTGATCGCGTGTAACAGGAAGGTAAAACGCCGGGTCGCGTTTTTGGGCGATTCGATCACCCAAGGATGCGAAACGGTGAACGATAAATACGAATTCTGGTCTGCCAAGATCGGCAAAGTCCTGGGGACGGACTATAGCGTCTGGAACCTCGGCCTGGGCTTTGGACGGGCGTATGACGCCGCCCGCGACGGCGCGTGGCTGTACCGTGCCCGTAAAATGGATTCTGTTGTGGTCTGCTTCGGGGTCAACGATATTCTGCGCGGGCGAACCGCCCGGCAGGTCTGCACAGATCTTGCAACGATCGTAGACCTGCTGCACCAATCCGGCTGTCGTGTGGTGCTGTTTACCACGCCGCCGTTCGACCTGTTCACGCCGGAGCAGCAGGCGGTGTGGCGGGAGGTCAACCGGTTTGTCCGCGCGGCGGATTTTCCCGATGCGGTGTTTGATATTGCGTCCGTGTTGGGCCATTCCGCGCCGAACGAGGCGGTGCCCCAATACGGCGGCCATCCCAACGGTGAGGGCGGCACCGCAGTGGCGGAGGCGTTTTTAGCAAAAAATATCAAGCTGTAAGCCTCTCTGCCGCAAACATACCGGTTTCAATGGAAATGTTGTATAAATAGGAGGATGAAAGTGATGGATGTAAGGGAAGCAATCTGCGAAGTGGGAAGGATCTTGTATGAGAAGGAGTATGTCGCCGCAAACGACGGCAATATCACCGTTTTGATGGAGGATGGAACCGTCTGGGCGACCCCGGCCGGGGTGAGCAAAGGAAGTATGACGCCGGATATGCTGGTGCGTGTCGACCGCGAGGGCAACGTGCTGGAGGGGACGCGTAAGGTTTCAAGTGAGATTTATATGCACCTGCGCGTGTATAACGAACGGCCCGACGTGCGGTCGGTGGTGCACGCGCACCCGATCACCGCGACAGGGTTTGCCGTGGCGGGGGTGCCGCTGGATAAAAATACCCTGCCCGAACAGATCATCTACATGGGCGCGGTGCCGATCGTGGAATACGGCACGCCGTCCACCGATGAGATTCCCAACGCGCTGTCGAACTATTTGCAGCGATACGATGCGTTTCTGCTGGAAAACCACGGCGTCCTGACCGTGGGGGAGAGCCTGCAAAACGCGTATTATAAAATGGAGCGCATCGAAAACTGTGCGCGCGTCAGCCTGGTGGCCCGTCTGCTGGGCGGGGAGAAGGAGCTGCCGGACTTCCAGATCGCAAAGCTTTTGGATGTGCGTAAAAAATTCGGCGCAAAGGGTAAGCACCCCTTGATTGACAAATAAAGGAGGCGTGCGAAGGATGAAGATTCTGGCGTTTGACTTTGGCGCGTCGAACGGGCGTGCCATGCTGGGGGACTTTGACGGCAAAACCATACAATTAACCGAACTGCACCGCTTCCCAAACCAGCCGAGGCAGTATGACGGCGGCCTGTTTTGGGATTTTGACCAGTTGTTTGCCGAGATCAAAACCGCGCTTGCAAAATGCAAAAATATCCCGCTTTCCTGTATCGGGATCGATACCTGGGGGGTAGATTTTGGCCTGATTGACGGCAGCGGCGCGCTGATCCGCCCGCCGCGTCATTACCGTGATGAATATACCAAAGGCATGATCGATGTAGCCGGCAAGCGTGCGGGGAGCGATGAGATCTATCAAAAAACGGGTATCCAAACTTTGTGGTTCAATACCCTGTACCAACTGCTCGCCTTATCGGTGAAGGAGAGTGGCCTGTTGTCCCAGGCGGATAAAATCCTGTTCATGCCTGACCTTTTTAACTATATGCTGACCGGGCAGATGCACAGTGAATACACCGTTGCGTCCACCTCACAGCTTTTGAACGCCGAAACCGGTGACTGGGATTATGAACTGATGCGGGAACTGCAGCTGCCCGCCCGCCTGTTCGTGCCGGTGGCTAAGACCGGCGCGGTGGCCGGGACCCTGAAACCGGAATTTGGCCTGGGTGAGATTCCGGTGGCGCTGGTCGGCTCGCATGATACCGCGAGTGCCGTCGTGAGCGTCCCATACGAGGAAGGCGTCAGCGCCGCCTATATCAGCAGCGGCACCTGGTCGCTGATGGGGGTGGAGCTTGACCGCCCATTAATCAATGAAGAAACCCAAGCCGCCAACTTTACCAACGAGGGCGGAGTTGGGGGAACCATCCGGTTTTTAAAAAACATCATGGGGCTGTGGATCGTACAGCAGTGCCGCCAGCAGTGGACGGCGGAGGGGGACGACGTCACCTTTGCCGAAATGACCGAGCTGGCGGGCCAGGCAACGCCCCATCTGGCGTTTATCGACCCGGACGACGACCTGTTTGCGCCGCCCGGCGACATGCCCGCGCGGATCGTGGAGTATTGTGAAAAAACAGGTCAGGAAGCGCCCGGCAACCAGGGAGAAACCGTCCGGTGCGTGCTGGAAAGCCTGGCATTCCGCTATCGTGAGACGTTGGAGAGCATCGAAAAACTGACCAAGCAGAAAATAGAAGTCATCCATATCATCGGCGGCGGTACGCAGAACGAATTGCTGTGCCAGCTGGCGGCGGATGCGACAGGAAAGCGTGTGTTGGCCGGGCCGGTGGAGGCAACCGCGCTTGGAAACATGGTGGTACAGCTGATGGCGCTGGGCGAGATTGAAACCCTGTCGCAGGGGCGGCAGATCATCAAGGATTCGTTTGCAATCCGCGAATACCGTCCGTCAAGCGATATGGAGCAGGCTTATCAAAGATTTTTAGAGGTAACGGGAGGGACAAAGCAATGAGCTATGAATCAGCAAGGGAACAGTATGCCAAGATCGGGGTGGATACCGACCGTGCGATCGCCAAGATGCGGGACGTACACCTTTCCATGCATTGTTGGCAGGGGGACGACGTAAGCGGTTTTGAGGGAAGCGGCGAGCTGACCGGCGGCATCCAGGTAACCGGGAATTATCCCGGCAAGGCGCGAAACGGCGATGAGCTGCGCGCCGATATCGAAAAGGTGTTTTCACTGGTGCCCGGCAAGCACCGTGTCAACCTGCACGCGATCTATGCCGAGACCGGCGGGGAACAGGTGGAGCGCGACCGGCTTAAACCGGAGCATTTTGAAAGGTGGGCCGAGTGGGCGCGGCAAAACGGCCTGGGGCTGGATTTCAACCCGACCTTTTTTTCGCATCCTAAGAGTGACGCGGGCTTTACCCTGAGCAGTGCGGATGATGATATCCGTGCCTTCTGGGTAGAGCATGGCAAAGCCTGCCGCAGGATCGGGGAGTATTTTGGGAAACAGCTGGGAACGCCCTGTGTAACCAACTTCTGGATTCCCGACGGCTATAAGGACATCCCCGTAGACCGTACCGCGCCTCGCGCGCGGCTGAAGGAATCGTTGGACGAAATCTTCGCAGAGCCCATTGACGCACGGTACAATATCGACGCGGTGGAGAGCAAGGTGTTTGGAATTGGGTCGGAAAGCTACGTGACCGGCTCGCACGAGTTTTATA
>CABSMD010000188.1 GCA_902478725.1 uncultured Clostridia bacterium | reverse complement strand
GCTGGCGGTCTCCGTCGTGCGCTCCATCGGCGCGGGGATTCAGACCCCGGCCGTAAACGCCATTTATCCCCAGCTGGTGCCGGCGGATCAGCTGACACGGGTACAGGGCCTGAATCAAACCTTAAATTCGGTGCTGTTACTGCTGTCTCCGGCTGTCGGCGGCGTGATTCTGGGATCGCTGGGGATCGTCGCGTCCTTCTTTGTCGATGTGGTGACGGCGCTGCTGGCCATCCTTATCATGAGCCGCATCCGGGTGGAAAAGGTGGAAAGTGTGCAGGATCACGGCTCGGTCTGGGAGGATCTCCGCGTGGGTATGCGCTATACCTTTGCCCACCGGCAGCTGCGGCGGATGCTGGTCTGCTATATGCTGGCCTTCTTCCTCATCACGCCGGCGGCCGTGCTGTCGCCTCTGATGGTGGAGCGCAATTTCGGCAGCGAGGTCTGGCGGCTGACCGCAAACGAGATGGTATGGACGATTGGCTCGCTGGCCGGCGGGCTGTTTGTCACCTGGAAGAAGGAATTTCGGGACAAGATACGCACGCTTTGCTTTTGCCTGATCGCGTTCGGGGTGCTGTTCGCCCTGATCGGGCTTTCATGGGATTTCATCTCCTTCCTTGTATTTATGGGGATCGCGGGGTTTTTCCTGCCGCCGATGGCCACGGCCCAGACGGTCTATATCCAGGAGACCACAAGCCCCGATGTGCTTGGCCGTGTGTTTTCGATTGTGCAGATCATCTCGGCCAGCGCGATGCCGGTGGCAATCCTGCTGTTCGGGCCGCTGGCGGATGTGGTGAGCGTTGAATCCATATTGCTGGTGACCGGCGTTTTGCTTGCGCTGGTAGGCGTTTTTTACGCGCGGATCGGAAAGATCAAGGATGTGGGAGCTGAAATAGAAAGTAAGTGATACTTATTTAGGCGGTATCCGAAGCCGGATACCGCCTTTGCTTTTAGGAATCCAAAATACGTCCGTCCGTGGAGATTGTCACCACCTGCCAGGGGATGAACGTTCCGCTGTTTTGCAGGGCGGCCTTTGCCGCGTTTTCGATCCCGCCGCAGCACGGGACTTCCATGCGAACCACGGTGACGCTTTTGATGTCGTTGTTTTTGATAATCTCGGTCAGCTTTTCAGAATAATCTACGTTGTCAAGCTTGGGACAGCCGACAAGGGTGACGTGCCCCCTGATAAATTCACTGTGAAAATTTGCGTAGGCATATGCCGTGCAGTCGGCGGCAATGAGCAGCTTTGCGCCGTCAAAATAAGGGGCGTTTACGGGTACAAGCTTGATTTGCACAGGCCATTGGCGCAGCTGTGACTGCATTTGGGGAACCGCGGCTGCTTCCTCCCGTTCGATCGTGCGGGACTGTGTTCCGGGACAGCCACAGGGGAGGGGCATCCCTTCTTTTTGCTTCTTATTTTGCTGTACCGCCTCCTCGTCATAGGCCGCCGCTTCGCGCTCGATAAAGGAAATCGCTCCCGTAGGACAGGCGGGCAGACAGTCGCCCAAGCCGTCGCAATAGTCGTCGCGGAGCAGCCTGGCTTTTCCATCGACCATGCCGATGGCGCCCTCGTGGCAGGCCTCGGCGCATAGGCCGCAGCCGTTGCATGTTTCCTCATCTATCTGGATGATTCTTCTCATCATAATAAATCTTCCTTTCTTGTTTTGATATGGTTGGTTGAAACGAATGGAATTTATGTGATAAGTATAGTATAATTAGAATGACAAAGCTGTTGTTGTAACAACATTTTATTGAAAACTTTTACTTCGCAGGAGTAAAAGTCACATTAATAGCGTTTCAACCTCGCGACATGGGGGATATCTACCCTCCACCGAAAGAAAAGAGGCAGGGGACAAGAGGTTATAACAACGGAATGGAGAAAACTATGGATTATCTTTTTTTGACAAAGACGGGACTGTTCCGGGGTGCGGACGAAGCCGGGATAGAGGCGATGCTTACCTGCCTGGATGCGGCAACAAAAACCTTTCAAAAGGGCGAGATCATATTTCATGCGGGGGACACGGTTGTATCTGTTGGCATGGTATTAAACGGCGGCGTGAACATTGAGAACGACGACCTGTGGGGTAACCGGAGCATTTTAGGGCATGTGGGGCCGGGGGCGGTTTTCGGTGAGACATACGCCTGCATTCCCGGCGAATCGTTGATGGTAAACGCCGTGGCCTCTGAAAAAACCAGTGTGTTGTTTCTCGACATGACCCGGGTAATGCAGACTTGTCCAACCGCCTGCCCCCAGCATAGCAAGCTGGTGGCGAACCTTTTGCGGATATCCGCGCAAAAAAATCTGTCGCTGTCGCGCCGCATTCTGCACACTTCCTCCAAATCCATCCGGGGAAGGCTGCTGTCCTATTTCACCGAGCAGGTCAGGCAGAACGGAAGCTACCGTTTTACGATCCCTTTCAACCGGCAGCAGCTTGCGGATTATTTGAGCGTCGACCGCAGCGCAATGAGCAACGAGCTTTCCAAAATGCGCAATGACGGATTGCTGGACTATGAGAAAAACACCTTTACTTTAAAGGGATAAAGGGATACCCGCTCATTGCAGATAGAACAAGCCGCCGGATGCTGTGGGCCTCCGGCGGCTTGCTTTTGTGTATGCAATTTTTAAGTCAATGCGCGGTTATTCCAATACGTATACAACCACATTACGTCGTCCAAACGCAAGAGCTTCACTTCTTGAGGAGAAACACAAGTCGATTTTGTTCCCTTTGATCGCGCCGCCCGTGTCTGCCGCGATGGCATAGCCATACTCGTAAGACCCGTCGGCCGATTGAATATAAAGTCTGGATCCAAGCGGGATAACGCTCGGGTCAACGGCGACCACGCCGTATGCCGCGCGAATGCCGGTGGCGGTTACGCCAAACCCGGGGTCGCCCGGATACTTGCCGGTACTTTCATAGCTGACATCATACCCTGTCGCGTTCATAACGTAGCTCGCACGTGCCCTGACATCGCCTCTGGAAGTCATCACAACCTCCAGCGCCCCGATTTCTACGATATGGTCGACCGGCTCTTTGATGACGTCATACCCGACTGCCTCGCGCCCGATCTCTTCGCCGTCGCGCATGGTCACCATATAGTGTGCCTGCGCGGTCCCGTTCTCACCCTCCTGGATGACCTTATCCTGCCCTTTTGGCAGGCTATAGCTTTTCGTCGTCACTCTGTTACAGGGAATCTCCTCTTCGACTGTTACCAGTTCCTCGCTGATCCGGTTGATCTCGATGTACATGTCTGCCTCGATACTATCCTCCATTGAATAGTTGCAGATATCTGCCTCGCCTAATGCAATGCCTGCCTCCTCTAACAGCTCTCCCACAGTCTGGTTGACGGTATACATAACGGTTTGGTTATGATCCGCCTGCAGGGTTACCGCAACCGCCCGTTGTATCGCTATGTTCTGCTTACGTTCCAGTTTCGTTTCCAGCGACGGGGTCACGACGTCTCCCTGATTGAGATTGATTTGCTGCTCATCCAACAGTTCGCCCACGGTATTTTTCATGGTTACCGCTTCAACGGTCTGCCCGTATCCGTTGTCAACCGTTACATGCTTCACAAGCGTGAACGCACATACCACAGATACGCAGATGATTAGCACAGCAGTGCCGGCCAGTGTTAGAATCCCCTTTTTCAAGGGGCCACGTAAGCCGGTCTTGTCTGTTTGCAACATCCTTTGACCTCCTGTTATTTTATTGGGGCTTCGTGTATTCTACTACAGATTTACGATTTTGTCAAATTTCCATATCCGTAGATACCAAAAACCCCGCCCAAATCCGCATTTTCATAGACTTTGCAGATTTGATACAGCTTGTACGCCAGGTACAGGCTGTACTATATACTATTGCCAGGAGGATATAAATTATACCAATTATGTTAAATTTGTCAAATTTTTTGGACAAGCTCCAGCTGCCCGGACAGTCAGATCACCAGCCCCCCGTTAGGGCTAATCACCTGCCCGGTGATAAAATCCGCCCCGGATGAGGCAAGATAAAAAATGGTATCCGCGATCTGCTCCGGCGTCCCAAGCGTTCCCAGCGGGGTCTCTTCCCGCAGCGCAGCCAGGTCGTCCGCCGTGAGGGTTTGGTTCATATCGGTGTCCACCACACCCGGCGCGACACAGTTGACCTGTATCCCGGAGGGGCCAAGCTCCTTGGCCAGTGCGCGGGTCAGGCCGATCACTGCCGCTTTGGACGCGGAATAGGCCGCCTCGCAGGAGGCTCCCGTAATCCCCCAAATCGAGGACAGGTTGATGATCTTCCCACTACCCTGGCGGATCATGCCGGGCAGCACCGCGCGGGCGCACAGGTACATCCCGCGGACGTTGACCGCAAACATCCGGTCCCATTCCTCCGGCGTTGTTTCACAAAACAGCTTCTGTCCGGCAATCCCCGCGTTATTGACCAGCACGTCCACATGCAGCCCGTCCGTCAGCCGTTTGACCGCCTCCGGGTCGGAGACGTCCGCCTGCACCGCCGCCACCGGCAGCCCGGACAGCTCGGACAAAAGCGCGTCCGCCGCCTCTTTATTTGAAAGGTAGCAGAACACCGCCTGGTATCCTCCGCGGGCAAACCGTTCTACCGCCGCGCGCCCGATCCCGCGCGAACCGCCTGTTATCAGCACTGTTTTCATAAGAATCACCCTTTCGTTTCTTCCTGTTTACTATACCACGGAAAAGGTTACACATTACGAAAAATTTTAAATTTTTCTATTGACAAACGGCGGGTTTGTGCATATAATAAACATATGAACAATTATTCATATATTGAATTAAAAGGGTGGTTAGTTATGAGCGACAAGTACGATATTGAAAAATGTGATGCTGTTGAGGTGCACAGTGATATTATCAGTCAGGTGGATTTGCCGGCCGACGAGGTTCTATATGATCTTGCGGAGCTGTTTAAGGTTTTTGGGGATTCGACGCGGGTCAAGATTTTATATGTGCTGTTTGAGAGCGAGATGTGTGTGTGCGACATTGCCCAGCTGCTCAATATGAGCCAGTCGGCCATCTCGCACCAGCTGCGGGTGCTCAAGCAGGCGAGGCTGGTTAAATACCGCCGCGCCGGGAAAACGGTATTTTACTCGCTGGACGACGCGCATATCAAAACGATCTTTAATCAAGGCTTTGAACACATCATGGAGTAAAGGAGGCATATGGCATGAAGCTGGAATATGTATTGGAGGGCCTGGACTGCGCGCACTGCGCGTCTGAGATCGAACAGGAGGTCGCAAAGCTGGACGGTGTGGCGGGGGCGAATGT
>CABSMD010000187.1 GCA_902478725.1 uncultured Clostridia bacterium | reverse complement strand
GATGTCCTCATTAGCAAAAGCGTTTTCCAATGACATGCGAGAAAATTCGCTTCCTCTTGACAACTTGTAAAGCGCCGTGTTGCGTTTTTGTGCGCTGATGGGTGACTTGTCCAAAATAAACAAACCTACTCCACGTTCCTTGTCAATGCTGGTCTCCTGGCCCTTTCTCCGCATTTGCTCTGCCTTACGCACCAGCCCCAACTCTAGGAAAATTGGGTTTGCAAGGTCATTTGCATTTGCAAGACATAATACTTGTAACGGTTTTTCGCCTTTTAATTCCCTATTCCGGTTAATTGTCTCATAAGCATTAAGAAAAGCGGCACCCTCATTTTTAATAGGGCGCTCGTGTTTTTCCGGGATAAACTCATCATAAATCAACAGGCGAACGTCAGAAGCATCAAAACCCCGCATATTAGAAATAGTAGATAGCGCACAAGTGTAGCCAATAGGCGAACCAACGCATTGGCGCCCCCCGTCCTCTGTTTCCTCCGTCTCATAAAAACCTGCATTGTATTTTGATAGTGTGGCGCTGCCTATTGTCCATCCATGATCCTCATTCAGACTTTTAAACGGGGAAAATTCTGGTTTGTTTATCATGTCCGCCTGTGACTGTGTGCGCCGCATATAAATAAATTTGATTTCGTCCTCTTTCACCGTTTCCAGGCTGGTATATGTTTTACCAGTTGCACGTCCGCCAACAATAAAGTTAAACGGTAATCCAAGCGCCATAATTGCACGAATATCAATGTATCCACTTTTCTGATATATGTTCATATATCCTCCAATGTTTCACGTGAAACAATAAGCGGGAGATGTTGCCACCTCCCGCCCGTTGTCCTTATTCCACAAACGCGCATGTAAAGAAATCGCGTCCGGCCTTGCTCTTGCCAGTAATAACTTCCAGGGAAAAGACCGTCCCAGCCATGCCCGCGCTTTCCAGCAGGGAAAGAATGTCCTTGAAGTCATTCTTGAAAGTGTCGCTGTTGGTAGCGAATACTTCGCCTTCGGGAGACATCATGGAAAGAATTTCCTTGGTATCGCCGCTCTTCTTGTCGATGTCCTCATAGACACACCACTTTGTCACCTCAAACCGCTGCCCCGCGCAATCCTTGATACGCTGAATCTTGGGGGACATGGTGAGCTGGTACTGCTCCATAATGGTGAGTTCTCCGCTTTTCTTGGTAATGTTCATTTGTCTTGCTCCTTTTCTGTTTTGTTATACGGTTGCCCGCATATCTATAATATCATTTAATATCGAAATTGTCAACACATTTTCCCCATTGTTCCGCCATTGCCCGGGCAATCCCTGGAAAAGTCTTACTTCTTGCTTTTGCTGCACCGCCTTTTCTGCTTGCACCCTTATATTTTGAATCATGCGTTTTTGTATAAAACCCGCTGGAAACAAACGGGACATGATCTGTAACAATTTCTGTCGGCGTAAGATGTGGAAGCCCTTTCAGCCATAAACAAGTCCTTTTGCTGTACGGGTGCCCAAATTCATAAGGCTGGATAACCTGTGTGCATTTCGGTAAGTTAAACACTGATGCTGGTGTGGGATTTTCAATAGCAATCTTTTCACACTGCGCTTTCAAAAAGCAGTCAAAAAATGCTGCGCCCTCCAATCCTTTTTTGTATCTGTCTTGATTCAGTCTCCCACCTGCCCATAACCATCTTGCCCCGGCGTTTGAAAGGTATGTGCAAGGCGGATGAGCAATAATCAAATCCCATCTTTTTGGCATTGTATGCAATTTTCCGTCTTGCGTCAAAAACATTGAAAACGGTGCGCATCTTTTCCAATTTAACGGAAGAATATCTCCGTTTATATAGTTTAACACATCATCTTGAATATGCCATTCTGGATGACCTCCGGAGCATGGCTGTA
Organism: uncultured Clostridia bacterium; assembly: GCA_902478725.1. Classification (GTDB taxonomy): domain Bacteria; phylum Bacillota; class Clostridia; order HGM11514; family HGM11514; genus CABSMD01. Next base: position 3,411 of record CABSMD010000187.1, on the reverse strand, counting down.
TGTCACAACTGTAAGCATCATGCCCGAGCGCACGGAAAGCCTTACAAACTTCCTGTGATTCTTCACAAGCGACTAAAACATTCATTCTAAACCTCATCGTTATATCCTCTAAATTGTATTTGAGACACATTCAACAAACGTTCATATTCTCCCGTTATTCCCAATGTGTAAGTGCTATTCTTAATCATGATATTTGACGTAATAGGCAATGTTCTTCCATCAACTGTGTGTTCTAAAATCGCTGGATGATCGTTATAAATAGATTCTGTACCACCAGCTTCCCTAAAAATAAATCCTGGTTTGAAAGCTGATATGCCGCCAGCCTTTTCCAGTTCCGGCCCTCCTGCGGCCTTGTTCACTCCTGCTATGGTCACTTTCAAAGGTTTTCCGGGCGCTTCACGATAACAGTATTTTTTAGCCCCCAACGTTGAAAACTCCGCACAACATCCCTCATATTCATAAACACCCATATAATGCTCCACGCCTTGCGGGTCTATTGCATGTGCGCCGCTTTTCAGACTGTCTTTTTCACGTTCCTTATTGTACGGAGTCCAATCAATGTCTCCAAGATATTTTACACTGTCAGTGTCACAATAAACAAAATTGTCACCAGCGAGCCGTATTCCCTCTTCCAACCGATACCGTGCCCATGCCGTCACCCAGACACCCCATTGATAGCATAAAAACGCTTTACGGTTGTTCTCCATCAAAATATCTTCCGGATTGTCTTGATGCTCAACAAAACCTCCATCCGGGTCATCATCTATAAAATCAATAGACTGTTTCACTGGATTTTGTGCCATCATTCCGTAAATACTATTCAACTTGTTCTTGCTTTTCATGTAATAGATTTCTTCGCCCGCTACATTTTTCAAAGTTGTTTTTGCAATATAGTATTCTATCGTTGTTTTCACAAGTGGCTCAGGGAGTTTACCATAACGAGCATGCGCTACATCAAATGGCGTCATATCGTCAAACGTGTATTCATCTAGAATTATTTTAAGGTCGATATCAGTTATTGTTGTTTCCAGGTAATCCGCCGACAAAATACGCCCGTTGTCGTATATTCCGCCTGTTGTTTTCCTGCACTTGTCACGGGATAAATATGGACATCCCCATGATGATTTAGTAAGACGGATATTGGTGATTGATACACGCATTAAAACAGCACGTTTCCGCACATTCACCAACTTTATAAGATCGTCAAACTCCAATGGCCCTGCATAGTAAAACTCCGAAATCGGAAAAAGGCAATTGCATTGCACATCTGGATAGCTACTTGACCTGTCTGCGCTTTTCACATCATGTAACACCATTCCGGCGTAATAGCGATTTGCATGCGTGTTACCACCACGAAACGCTTCACGACACATCTGATATATTTGATAGTCCGGCAATTGATTTCTGACAAAGCCAAAAGAAACACCGCGCATTGCCTTTTTAGCATCCCTGCGCACATAGCCGGTTGACGTAAGAGGGATTGTATAGAGCGTGTCCCCATCATGCTGCATCTCGATTATAAGAGCTTCCACAAGGCCCAAAACATCATTTAGAGCATAGGCTAGCTCCTGCTCTGTTAGTGGTGTCCATGGATAGCGCTTTTTGCTGTAATCGAAATCGACGCCAGATAGTTTGATATGCTCCGCGCCCATCTTTTTTGTGTACTCCGCAAGACTCATGTTACTGTGTATGTAGCTGCACCGAAATTCCAGGCGTTTTTCTTCCATTGTGCATTTCAGTACCCGGCGGGACTTAATCGCAAAAACTTCTTCCGGATCAAAATGGTATATGCCGCGCAAAAATTGAAACTCATAAGACAAGTTGTGTACGTAGACCACCAAAGATACACCATCCGAAATATGCGCACATAGACGCTCTTTGAAAATGTCAAACTCTTTCCAGGTTCGCCCTATAACCGTATATTCAGTTCCAAATTGCCATTGCCATATGTACATAATGGATTGCTCAATATCATCAAGCGCCGTTGTCTCAATGTCAAAAGCCGTTACAATATCAAGATATTTCGCACGGCTTTTTGTTCCAGGGTTTCCCTTTCTCCGTTTCTGTATTTTCATTTTCCTGAACCATTCAAAAGGAAAATTAACCGGTGAGACAATTTGTGACATGTTAACGGCCTTTCAATATTGCCTTTTTATAATCCAATGCGCTGTGCGGTTTTTTACTGCTTATTCGCTTCATGTTTTGGAGCGCTTCCAAGCTGTTTTTCTCAAGCCAAAACTCGAAATCGCGCTCGAGTTGATCCGGCGGTATCTGCTTCTTTTTCGCTTCGTGATAGAGTTCTGCCACTCGTGCGGAATCGTAAAGGCGATTCCCGTCCCAAGTCCTCCAATCTTCCATGAAGTCTGCAAACTGTTTGAAGTTCTTGCGATTTACAAATGTGTAGCCGTGTTCATGTAAAGATTGAATGCTCTGCCGTCTCTGCACTTGTAATCCCGATACGCTACCAGTTCTCGCTGTCACAAATCGCGAAACGTCCGATAAAAGTGCAACAAGTTCCGTTTTGTTCTTAATTTCCTTTACAGGTTTGTACCGTCCTGCGTTCACACGGTACTGCTGCGTGTCTACCCATTCCGTACCCACAAAACGCTCCAAGCGCTTTCTGGCAATGGAGCGCAAGCGCGAGTATTCGGAAATCATTTGTTTTTCCGTCATGTACTTGCTCATCATTACCACACTGGGGACATATGCTTCAACGGAATAGCGCAGAGAGCTTCCGGTTGTTGAGCCGCCTTTATACCGCGCCATTCTTCCACGCCTCCTTTACCTGTTCGTTCATCGAGAGCGCCATGGAAATAAAGCCGCTGCGGGTTAGTCCGTTTTCCTTTGCCAACCGATCTACCAGGGCGAGAACATCCGATGGGAGACTGATAGAAATTGTTTTAACCTTTCGCACGGTTTTCACCTCCTTTATAAGTTCGCTCAAACCGATTGCACAGGGTTGCGTAAAAGACATAATCCACGCGCCGGTTGTCCTCCGCAGCATAGGCACGGAGACGACGCAAAAGTGTGAGCATGTTTTTTTGTTGTTTTGTCATAATAACACCTCCGTATATACAATAACAAAAAAGATGATAAATCTCAATATTATTGACATTTCATAACACTACTGATATAATATGATCATAGGAAAGAATAACGGACAGGCCAAAGGCCGGAAAGGATAAAAGAAATGAAAAACTTTAGAATAAGGGGAACATGGTACACGGTTAAAGCGACTTGCTTAAAACAGGCTCTATTAAAGCTGGTAGACAGTGACGGAGATTTTACATATCGCCCACACTGGTACACGAGAAGCAATCGGAAATCCTGGGCGGAATTTGAAACCGGATACGGATACCGTGGAGTGGTGGAAGAAGTTTAATACAACAATCCCGCCCCGGAGGTTACGAG
>CABSMD010000186.1 GCA_902478725.1 uncultured Clostridia bacterium | reverse complement strand
GACGCTCGGCGTCGCAACGCCTATCGGATTGCCCGCGCCAACCGTCGTACCGGTGTTGCCGCCTCTATTGCCACCATTGCTTCCGGTTCCGCCATTGATCGGAGGTGCAGGAGGAGGAGGTGTTTCTGCCTCGTCAAACCGGCAGAGCAGCAGCTCGGGCAGCCGTGCCGCCCAAAGCACCATGCTGTCTCCCTGCTGGTAACGCACCATTGCCTTATTTCCCAGCTTGCCCGCCGCGGCCGCGGCGGTATCGGCGGAAATGCTGCCCAGCGTGGTTACCGCTTTGCCGTCCTCTATATAGCCTGCCTTTTTAGCCCTCGCCTGTGCAATCTCCAGTCGAACCGGCTGGGAAAAGGCAACGCCGCCGAACGGATACGCGGCAACCTCCGAAGCGCCGGTTACGGAAACCGTCGCGGTCGAAGGCGCAGGATAAAACGGAAGGCTGACTTTGCCTATGCCGTTTCCCTGGGCTTGCGTAACGGGGTCCGATGCCTGTATGCCGTTCTCCGAATACTGCGTACCATTCTCCACCACGGTACCCTCCGGAATCCGAAGAGTCGTCAGGCGCGGCGCGCCGTCCACTGTCAGGTAGCCGCTAAAGCTCATTTCATGCAACGGCTGCCCGGTTGGAAGGATGATCCGTGCGCCATTGACGCCTTGCGGCAGCTCTATGCTAATATCCTCCATAAACGCATGGACTTCAATTACCATGTGATCCGCCGGGATGAGGATTCGGCCGACCGACGCCTGAAACCGCGAAACCGCGTCCAGTAGAGCTGTCAATGCTTGATAGGCGATCCCTTCATCCCCCGCGTCCGCCGCTTTTGCCGCATTGATCGACTGGCGGAAGGTTTCCCGTTCGGATGCAGGCGACTGTCCGAAACCTGTGCCGGGAGAGACCGCCGAATAGAGCGCTTCCGCGTCGGCAATCGCCTCCTCCAGCCGCTTCGAAGCGGGCGAAAGCGAGCCTATTTGGATCGTTTCGGACGATACCTTTTCTCCCGCCATGCCGGTACGGTCAATTGGCTTGACCTCATAGCGCAAGTATTGCCCCTCCCAGCTTGGGTCGATTTGCAGGACGGGGCCGCCGCCTGCCTTGATAAACGGGCCGTCCTCCTGGCCGGACAGGAACCATTCAATCTCGCTGGCTCCCTCTTTGTCGCCGTCCGCGTCAAAAAACTCATATTGCGCGAAAGCGGTATCTTTCGCGGAAACGGCGGAGGCTTTTTGTGCTGTGACAGCAGAATCATACCGCATGGAGGTGGAATTTTGCATTGTGCCGGCGATACTGTTCTGCCCGAAAGCGGCGGAATCCGGATTACCAACAAAAACCATTGCGTTGCGTGCCTCCGGCGCCGCACCGCCCGGAATACGCCCATTCTCCCCATAGGGTTTGAGTCCGATGGACGACGCATCAATGCTTTGGAACTCCGGCGCTTTGGCGCGCACCGCCGCCAGTCCTTCTTCCGTCAGGGTAAAATCACGTCCATATTCCACAAAATGGGAATTTCCAGAAGGCAGCCGGTCGGCTGCCGCCCAATAGGTATTCTCCTCCACAGCGTTTGCGCGTGAAGCCTGGTATATAGACGCATTTTTCTCCTGCGTCTGGATCACGACATTGCTTTGAAACAGGTTGGAGAAGGCAGGGGCATAGAGTTCAGCGTATTCCTGCAGTTTGTTCCAATCGTCTGTGTCGTTCGGGTCCAGATCCTTGAGGTTGGCCTCATAAAAGGCCGAAGAAAGCTTGTTTTCTCCATTTACATATTCGTCCCAGATGGTGCCGGCATAGTGTTCGGGATAGGTGGTCTCATAGCCCGAAGCCATTAACTTGTCCCACCAGCCATAGCTGTCATTTTTGGCCTTGCTGTGCATCTGTATCCACCAGTTTCTCTGCTTACCGTCGTTCGACTCGTTTCCCCGACTTTGAAACTGTGCCGCATAGGGCACGTCCACAAAGATATTGTTTTCCACCCGCGCATACACGCCGCCGTAGGTCTTGATAGCAAAGGTGTTCTCCCCGCCACGGTCGGCGGTCAGGGTGGCACGGTAAAAGATATTGTCATGCAGGTACGGGCCGATCTGTCCATCGTCCCAAAAGATCGACTGTACCCAACCATCGCAGGTCTCCGAGCCAATATTATGGAAGTAGTTATTACTAATCTCGATTCCCAGATATTGCGGATTCCTGCCCCAGTAAATCGCCGCCATATCCCCCGTCCACCGGACGCCGTCATGGATTTCATTGTATTCGATCAGATGATCGTTGCCGTTGTTGGGATAGATCATCATGTGGTTGCTCTCGGAAATATCGTTCCCCCGCACAATTTGATGGTAGCCATACAGCGCGATGGCGGGTGAATAATTCATCTTCAGGTTGTCAAGCGCGCGGAAACGGTTGTTTTCAATCAAATTGCCGCCGCCTGTGAAGGTGCTGCTGTCTCCGCCCTCCACACGGACGCCGCCCATACCGCCGTCGTACAGGCAGCAGTTGCGTATGACGTTGTTATCGCCCTTTAGTATGTTCTGACCGACGAAGTGGGACATGTTGCAGCCGTCGAGCACCACATTTCGCACATTGTTCAGGGTGAAAACGCTGGAACGCACATAGGAAAAATCCAGGTTCAAAAAGTTGACATTACTCACGCCGGCCGCGCTTAGAAGAGGCGTGGTCACAACCGGCGCGACGACCTCTTCCACCTCGCCGAAGGGATAGAAATAGGCAATTCTTTTCTCACGGTCTATATAGCTTTCGCCAGGCCGGTCGATCTCCTCCAGCAGATTGAAAAAATAGAAGGTCATTTCGTCCGCGCCGCCGTATTTTGTCGCAAAGGGATATCCAACCGCGCCCTTGGTCGTCATGGTCTTGCTGTCAGGATCAAAATTGGTAACGCTATGAGTTGCATAACACCAGTGCCGGGCGGGGTGCCCTTCGATCCGCAGGCCGTCGAATGCCGCTTTGCTCCACAGCTTCGCGCGGTCGGAGCCGTCATGGTAGCCAAAGGTGGTCGGCTCCCCTGTTTTGCCGTCGCTCGAGGCGATGGCAAGCTCGGAATCGTTCGGCCACCTGGATTTTTTCAAGGCAGACCCGTTGACGTAGATCTGCACCTGGTTGGCAAAGTCGCCGTCGGACTTCTTGTCGGTATTCAGATAATCATATTCGCCGATCTCCGGTATAGTATCGTAATAATCGGACAGGTCGATCTGCACCAGGTTTTCACGCGCAATCGGGTCAAGCACCCGCGCGGTGATGGCAGGATCGCTTACCTTTTGAATTCTGTCCGCCTCCACCCGCCGGCCGCCGGTGACAAGTACCTTTTCACCCGGATAGGCCCGATAGGTCACCGGCGCGCCTTCGCTTCCGGAATCCTGTGCGCTGAGCGAAAACGAATCAAAATACTCTCCCCCACGGATGAATACGGTGATGGGGCGGCCCGGCTGTTTTGCCTTAATGAGCCGCACCGCGTCGCGCGCTTCATCAAAAGAGGCATAGGGTGCGGCGATCGAGCCGCTGCCGCCCGCCGCCGCGTCGGCGGACACGTACAGGCTGATCTCATCCGACAGGCGGATCGTCCCACTTACCGCTTCATGCCCCTGCACGCCGCTTTCATCCACCGGAACGACCCGCACGCGGATAAACTTACCCGCATACAACGGGGATGGCGCATAGGTTTTTTCGCGGGCGTCCGGGATCGTTTCCCATCCGGTCTCTCCGTCCTCAGAAACCTCCCACCAGAAAAGAGTCGCCCCCTCCGGCGCGCCGCCGTTCGGCCGAACATAGGTATAGTCCGCGCTCAATAAGGCATCGCCTTTTATCGTTACTCCCTGCACCGCCGGAAGCTCCTGTTTCGCCAAAATCTGCACCGGCTCGGTATATATAAAGTTTCCCGTGGCGCCCACATATTGCAGGGCAACCCCTAAACGAAGGTATTTACCTACCTGCCCGCTTACCAGGGTTATCTCTTGTTCGTCGGAAAGCGTTTGCCACGCCTGCCCGTCGCTGGACAACTCCCACCGGCAGACCACGCCCTCTAAGATGCTGTCGGGATCGTTTGTCTGCACAAAAGCGCTTACCGTGTTGTCCTCCATCACCGCGCCGCCGATCGACAGGCTTGTCAGCGTTGGCTCAACCGCTTCCCGGTACTTTGCGATTTTGATATCGTCAATGTATACGGTATCCGCCGCGCCGCCGAAATTGAGAAAGAAGGATTCCACGTTAAACTGTTCCAATGGCTGATCCAACACCGGGGTATACCCATTTTTGGTGTAAATGTCCGCCGGGTCGTCCGATGTGACCACACGCCCTTTCACCGCGCCGTTTAACGTAATGTCATAGGATACCGTAATCCAGTCACTGGTCAGATTCGGTTTTGTAAAGCCTTTGCCGGAATCGTACCACTCAATCACATAATTGGATACAACGTCCGCCGCGTCATTGTTGACGCACAGCCAGCCGCGCTCCCGGTTGCCGCAGATTCCCACAAAGTAAGAGGGTTTATTGATTCCGTCTCCCTTCAGTTTGTAGGAAACCCTGTAGGTCTCCCCTACCTCCAACTTGAAAACGCCGGAGGTGTCCGCCATGGTAAGCCGCCCGCCGCTTTGCAGGCCGCTTAATTTCAGCGCACCGTTCTCTATGCTGTAGCTGGATACCTTGTTGCTTACCACCCAGCCGGCGGGCAGGGCGGCGGCTGAAAAGGTTTCCTCAAATACAGTCTCCTCCACAAGCTCCGCTGTCGCCGACACCGGAAGCAGACAGCCCAGCATCGCGGCCACGATAATCCATACGGTCAGTTTTTTTGCTTTGCTTCCCATCTTTCCACTCCTTTTTTAATGTTTTAATGCAATGCCTGTTTCCCCTAACGGTTCAAGTACACGGTTTCCCCATAGAAGGTTTCGCTTCCCACCCTCACATAAGGGCGCAGTTCATAGGTTGCGTCCGCCTGCAACGCCGGACCAAAGATGCGGATTCCATACTTGCCGCCCGCCAGGGGTATAAAAACCGCAGGAAGCTGTTCCCGCGTCCCGCTCTGCGGGTCAAAAAACTCCACGCCACACTGCGCGCCCGGGGTATAAGCAAACCGGTTCAGCGCGGTAAACAGCACGATTGAAAAGCCTTCGTAACGCTCCCCGTCCGCGCCTTCATAGACATAGTTTTGCTCCGTCAGCAGATAGGACGCACCGGTTGTGAATCCCGGCTCCGGATCACTTGGCGGCTCTGTGCTTACAAAACGCACCGTTAAAGTTGCATCCTCTGCAACCGCGGGCAGGGTAACCGCGCCGCCCGCCGCTTTATCCACAAT
>CABSMD010000185.1 GCA_902478725.1 uncultured Clostridia bacterium | reverse complement strand
GGCCTTTTCAAAGAAATAGAAGAGGTATCCCAGATTGAATTCATCCATCTTCGGCACATTCACAACCAAGTTTGGAACGTTCCCGTCTGTATGCGCAAGCAAGGTACCCAAAAACGCCTTTTTGTTGACAAAATCGACCGTCTTTCCGGCCAGGAAATTTAAGCCGTCGCCGTCGTCCTCCTCTTTTTCGATGGAAACGTCAGCCTTCGGCGTTTCGAACTGGACAACGGTTTCGAAGATGTTGCGCATTCCGTCCTGAATATACTGCCCCATGGAGTGAAGATCGGTGGAGAAATCCACGGCGGCCGGGAAGATTCCCTTGCCATCCTTCCCCTCGCTTTCTCCATACAACTGTTTCCACCATTCCGCGACATAATGGTAGGCCGGCTCGTAATTCACCATGATCTCGGTTACCTTGCCCTTGCGGTAAAGCGCGTTCCGCACCGCCGCATACTGATGGCAGGCGTTGAGTTCATCCCCCGCAAAATCTTTGCAGGCCTCTTGTGCGCCGCGCATTAGTTCAGAAATGTCAGCCCCACTTACCGCAATCGGGAGCAGACCAACCGCCGTCAGCACCGAATAGCGCCCGCCGATATCATCCGGTACGACAAAGGTCTCATAGTCCTGCGCGTCCGCCAGCTGCTTGAGCACACCACGGCTTTTGTCGGTCGTCGCGTAAATTCTTTGACTTGCGCCAGCTTCCCCATATTTCTCCACCAAAAGCTTTTTGAAAATACGGAAGGCAAGCGCCGGTTCGGTAGTAGTTCCGGATTTCGAAATGACGTTGACCGAAAAATCACGGTCGCCAATGACCGAAATAAGTTCGTTCAAGTAGGCAGAACTGATGCTGTTGCCCGCAAAATAGATGTCGGGCGTATCCTTGTGAAGCTGGTTATAAAACGGGGATTTTAAAAATTCAATCGCTGCACGTGCAGCCAGGTAAGAGCCACCGATACCAATGACGATCAACACCTGAGATTCTTTTTTGATCTTATCCGCCGCCTTTAAAATGCGGTCAAATTCCTGTTTATCATAATCAAACGGCAGGGTCATCCAGCCTAAGAAATCATTGCCCGGGCCGGATTTAGCCTTTAAAAGCTGATTGGCTGCCGCCACCGCGCCGCCCAGATACTGCACCTCATGTTCCTCGATGAATCCAATTGCGTTGGAATAATCAAATGTTATCTTCTCCATATGTAAACCACCTCTTCTGATTTAATATCTATTATTGTACCCTATTTTTCCATATAAATCAACTTTACAGATAAATTTTATTAATTCTGCTTGTCGTCATAGCCCAGATAACATCCTGACCTTATGAAATATGCTGTTTTTTCTAGTCTTTTCCTTCCTGATACCGCCAATGTTTTACAAAATCTATAAACTCCCTCTCACACAGAGGCTTTGAGAACACGTATCCCTGAATATAATCACATCCCAGTTGTTTTAGCATCGCTACCTGTTCGGGGGATTCTACGCCTTCGGATACCGTTTTCATAGACAGCACTTTTGCCATCTCGATAACACTTTTCACCAATTTCCAGCCTCGCTCCCCTTGCTGTATCCCACGGAAGAACAACATGTCAAGCTTTAAAATATCGACCGGTATATCCTTTAAAACATTCAGCGAAGACTGACCCGCCCCAAAATCATCCAGTGAGCATAAAAACCCATTCTCGTGAAGCTGTCTGACTGTATCAATAAACATTTCCTTATCTTCAATCACAAAGTCTTCCGTAAATTCAAGCTCAATACATCCATTTGGTACACCATAACGATTCTTTGTTTCTGTGTACCAATCAACAAAATCGGATTGCCAAAGTCCTTTTCTTGAGACATTAACTGAAATTACAAACGGTTCACCCTCAGAGATGAAGTTGTCGCGATAAAACCTGCAGGAGCTTTCAAACATATAGCGGTCCAAACGGACGATAAAGCCGTTGCGCTCAAACAGAGGAATGAAGGCCGACGGCGGCAGTAAACCCATTTTAGGCCTGTTCCAACGAGCCAACGCCTCCGCCCCGAACAATCTGTCGCCATGTTCAATGTCTATTTTAGGTTGTAAATATAGCTTGAATTCTTCACTTTTAAGTGCTTCCTCCATATGAGACTCCATCTCGATTTCCTGCAAATACCTATCCCGCATTTCTTTGCTGTAATAAACAAAGCTGCTTTTTCCGGAATCCTTAATGGATTTTTCCGCCACATTTGCACGGTTTAACATATCCCTTAGGGACATGCTGTAGTCCGTGTCGTTTATCAAATAAATGCCTGCATACAGCTCCAGGTTGAATTTTCGTTCCTTGATGTTTGGATATTCCTGCAGCCGCCTCACCGCAGCTGAAAATATCTGTTCCAGCTCCTCTGTCGTTTCATAGCTATGGAGGCTGACAAAATGGTCTATGGTCAGCCGGGCAAAAATCTCCCCCTTCCGCATCAGACCGTCCAGAGTATCTGCCCAATACCGCAGCAATCCATCGCCTACATCATATCCAAACACATCGTTTACATATTTAAAATTCTTGATGTCCGAATAGATTACAGCGTATTTTTTATGAGGATTTTCACTGATAATATCGGTTCCGTCACGCAGAAACTTTTGTTCATTGCGACATCCGGTCAAAGGGTCTACAAAGGCAATCTTTTCAAGTTCCTGGTGTCTGCGGTCGTTCATCATTTTAATATAGAGCAGGAAAAACAAAAAAATCAGGCTAGCCCCTACAATAATCCAAATTATTCCAACCGACATATTCATGTAATTTCGGTTGATATCCCCCTTTGGCACGACGCAGAAGACATACCAGCCATTGACGCCGATTGGCGTATAGGCAGCCCATCTCCCCTCTTTCTCAGAGGGGTAGGAAATAGAACCGGCATTGGCCGATGCAAGATCGGTTTGTAGCTTGGCCTTTGTTTCGCTGTTGAGCTGGTAATGCTCATAAATGTTAAGCGCATTGCTATCCGCCGACGGATGCATGGATCGGATCACAAATTTGCCGTCACTGTCAATGATATGAGCAAACCCTTTGCCGCCAAACATAGAAGTATCAAGGATCTCGCACAACATATCAGATTTATTGACAGCACACAAAACATTGTCTACCACCCCGTTATGGATAACAGGGACTGCATAATAATTCACATAAAAATCTCCAACGGCTGCCTTTTGTGTGCTCGTAATAACCTTCTGGCCGGCATAGGCCTTTTGTAAAAAGCCTTTATTCGAAAGATCAACGCCGGTATAAGGAATCCCGTCAATATCCACGCCATATGTAATACCGTTTCGGTCGGTAAATCCCATGCGAATGAAGCCATTTTCATTGTTGACCAAATCGAGGACGGGCATGAGCGCCTCATAGTCGATCTCATCCATACTGCCAATGAGCTTAGCAATACCGTCAAGCGTCTGAAAATCCCCTGTGATCTGCTTCAGAATCGTATTTTTGCTTTGCTCGGCAACATCCATCGTATAGGAACGGATCTCCTGTTCATTCAATCCCTTTGAATAGTGTAAAAACAGGACGCTAATTCCCACAAAAACGATACAGAAAGCTAAAGCGATTGGTATCAGCTTGTCCCTCTTTTCAACGGCTTCCCTCATACTTAATTCCTCTCATATCTTGCTGTAATTGCAAAATCTTTTTTTCAGTATAGCATATAACAAGCCATGTTTCAATGATCAATCCGAATAAATGAAAACAATGTGGCAAAATAGGCTTGCTTTTTTAGAAAAACTCATGTATAATATTGGTGCATATGAAAGCAGAGTAGGTATGTGCGCGTTATATACCGGGATGTTCCGGTATCAGTGCCAGTTGGACGGGGAGTTGCCACTGGACGAAAAACCATTTGGTTTACGGTGCATTTACCGCATCCCGCTGCTGCAGATTATGGGGGCTGCCTCTTGATTTTGTAGCTGTGCGAGATAACAAAATAGAGAGGAGTCTTTTTTATGCCATTTTTTCGTATGTTTCATTTATCGCTCAAGGAACTGAAAAACGTCCGCTCCATGGTGACCATTGCACTGCTGATGGCGCTCAGCATCGTTTTGAGCACCTACACCATCCGTCTGGGCCCGATGCTGGAAATCAGCTTTAATTATGTCGCTGTATCCGCCATTTCTATGCTGTTTGGGCCGGTCGTCAACGCAATAACGGCAGTAATCAGTGACGTCATTAGCTCAGTGGTCGCTCCAAACGGCGCATTCTTTTTCTGGTTTGCCCTTAATCCGGTCGTATCCGGCATTATTTTCTCCGCATTTTTTTATCACCGGCCTGTCACACTCCCTAAGGTCGTCATAGCTAAATTGATCGACACCCTACTTGTCAACATGCTCATGACACCGTTTTGGTTGTACCTGATGTATGGTCCCGGTTCTCTTGTTTTGACACCTGAACGGGTGTTGAAAAATTTGATTAGCTTCGTTCCCGAGTTTCTAATCATGTTTACTGTTTTAAAGATCGTGGAGCAGATCAAAAGACAGAAGGAAAATCTGTAAGTTGCAACGGGGTAAGTCTCATAAAAACGATAGAAGGGTGGATAACATGGTAATCAAGTTGATTGGTCTGGATCTGGATGGTACGGTATTTAACAACAAAAAAGAGATCACAGCCCGGACAAAGGAGGCGATCCTTCGAGCGATCGATGAAGGCGTAGTTGTCGTTCCAACAACCGGACGACCGCGAGCAGGCCTTCCAAAGGAATTCATTGAAATTCCCAACATCCGTTATGCTATCACCTCCAACGGTGCCTCCATTATAGACCTTTCGACAGGCGAATCCGTCTATCAGAATCTGATGAGTGCTGAAATGGTATATGGAATTCTAGACAGTCTGCCAACTGATGTTATTATGACAGAGGTATACATCAAAGGATTTGGCTACGCAGAACAAAATAAGCTGGATCATCTTGAGAAGTATACTCCATCCGAACAATACGCGGCTTATATTCGCAGTAGCCGCAACCCTGTCGATAATATTTGCAAATTTGTCAAAGAAACACAACTTCCGATCGAAAAGATTCACCTCCTGTTTGCAGAACCGGAAACCAAAACAAACACATTAAAACAGCTGCAAAATGTATCTGATATTTATATAACAACCGGCATTTCCAATAATTTAGAAATTAACAGCAAAACAGCTAACAAAGGAAATGGCTTGCTGGAATTGGGAAAAATTCTGGGAATCAAGCAGCAGGAAATCATGGCCTGCGGCGATAGCGGAAACGATTATGATATGATTGTAGCGGCAGGGTTAGGCGTAGCAATGGAAAATGCAGATGATCGTATCAAAGCAGTAGCAGCATTTGTTAGAGCGAGCAACGAAG